>CAIPMZ010000051.1 GCA_903866285.1 uncultured bacterium | reverse complement strand
GTCATAGTTAGATGATTTGACACGCTATTTTAATTTTCAAAAACCCACAAAAATTGCGAACTTAAATAAGAGGGTATCTTTTTATATTCCGTCATCGCGATCCACTCATGACCAAGTTTGGCCCTGGATTGCTTCGGAGGATTACCTCCTCGCAAAGACAACTCTCGTATTTTACATTTACTCTAAAATCTAACATCCAAAATCTATTTTTTGTATTTTACATTACAAACGTTACGAACGTTATAACTTTTAACTTTATAAACTACCGCATTTGAATTTTCCGCAGCTGCGAAATCTCATCGCGAATAAGGGCTGCTTTTTCGAATTGGAGTCCACGGGCGGCGTCTTTCATTTCTTTTTCCTTCATTTTAATATAGCCAGCAATATCTTCCAGCGATTCCAATTTGGCAAAATCTGGGGTTGGCAGTGGATTGATTTCGTGATCGACAATTGATTTAATATTTTTCTTAATGGTCTGGGGAGTAATGTGATGCTTCTTATTATAAGCGGCTTGAATTTCCCGGCGACGATTCGTTTCATCAATCGCCCTAGTCATTGAGCCAGTCAACTTATCAGCGTACATAATCACGCGTCCGCTAATATTTCGCGCGGCGCGTCCAATTGTTTGGATTAGTGAGGTTTCACTTCGCAAAAAGCCCTCCTTATCCGCATCCATAATCACCACTAGCGAAACTTCCGGTAAGTCCAAACCTTCCCGCAAAAGATTGACCCCTACCAAAACGTCAAAATCTCCCCGACGCAAACCCTCCAAGATACGTACCCGATCTAAAGTATCAACGTCAGAATGCAAATATTCAGTTGCGATACCTTGCTCCTTTAAAAACTCAGACAAATCCTCGGCCATTTTTTTCGTCAGAGTGGTAATTAAAACCCTTTCCTTCTTAATAACTACTTTTTCAATCTCTCGAAAAACATCTTTTACTTGTCCTTGCGCGGGTTTGATTTCTAGTTGTGGATCAAGCAGTCCAGTTGGACGAATAATCTGCTGAGTAATTTTAGTGGAATGCTCTTTTTCATAAACTGACGGCGTAGCCGAGGTAAAAATCATTTGATTAATCCTAGCTTCAAATTCTTCAAACTTCAGCGGACGATTATCTAGCGCGCTCGGCAAACGAAAACCATTTTCGATCAGCGCCGTTTTCCTAGCTTGATCGCCAGCGTACATCGCCCGAACTTGTGGAATCGTCACATGCGATTCATCCACCACCATTAAAAAATCCTTCGGGAAATAATCGATCAGGGTATACGGCGCTTCGCCATCCTTACGCGCCGTCAGAAATCTGGAATAATTTTCAATCCCATTGCAAAAACCAACTTCCCGCATCATCTCTAAGTCCTGACGAGTCCGACGAAAAATTCTTTCTGCTTCAATCAATTTATTATTCTTTTTCAAATCTTTTACCCGCGCCTCCATCTCAGCCTGAATTTCGCCCAACGCTTCTTCCATGACCATTTGCGGAACGACAAAATGTTTAGCTGGAAAAATTAAAGTTCTTTCCAACTCAGCCAATTTTTCACCCGTCAAAAAATCAAATTCTACTATCTTTTGAACTGTTCCTTCGCCAAGCTCAATCCGCACAATTACCTCGCGTCCAGGCGTCATTACTTCTAGGGTATCGCCCGTCACGCGAAATTTTCCCCGCGCAATAACGTCGCTACGCTGATATTGCATATTCACCATCCCCTGCATAATTTCCTCCCGTTTTATTTTTTTTCCAACTTCAATCTCCACTGTACCTTCGCGATAATAATCCGGACTACCCAAACCGTAAATGCAAGAAACCGAAGCCACGATGATTACGTCCCGTCGCGAGAGAAGTGCGCTCGTAGCCGCGTGCCGCAAACGATCAATTTCCTCGTTAATCTGGGTTTCTTTTTCAATAAAAGTATCCGTGGAGGCGATATAGGCTTCTGGCTGATAATAATCGTAATAAGAAACAAAATATTCCACCGCATTTTTCGGGAAAAAAGTTCGAAACTCTTGCACTAATTGGGCAGCCAAAGTTTTGTTCGGCGCCATTACTAAAGTTGGCTTTTGAACCTGGGCAATTACATTAGCAATCGTAAAAGTTTTTCCAGAGCCGGTCACGCCCAAAAGCGTCTGAAATTTCTCTCGACCTTTCAGACCATCCACCAAATCGGCAATCGCTCGTGGTTGGTCTCCCGCTGGCTCATATTTACTATCTAGTTGAAAATTCATAAAAAAATTTACAATTTACAATTTACAATTCACATTGAATTCACAATGAACCAATTTACAATTTTTGAAAATTCATTGAAAACTGTGAATTGATCATTGAAAATTATGCCTTCCAATAATAATCCATATTACAACCTTATTCCCAAAATGTCCAAAGCGGACATTTTCATTTCCCGCAAAAGCGGACATTTCTATTTCCCCTTTACAACGAACTGCCCAATATTGACTGCTGAGTAAATGTCTGCTACACTCTTAATACAACTAAGAAAGTCCAAATTTAGCCTGCCACTAAGCCAAAAGTGGATAGGCTGGAAAGCTTCCACCAGAAGCAGGATTTTTCTTGCTTGGTGGCTCTTTTTTTGAAAAATTTCCAATTTTCAATTCACAATTTTCAATGAATTTTCAATTAACCTCCAAATTTTCAACTATTTTATTGATTGATTATTGAGTCATTGGGATTTGATTGGAAACTGAAAATTGATCATTGAGAATTGTTTCCTAAAAAGATTCTCAAATTTTACTAATCAATAATAATTAATTTAAAAAAAGTTTATGCAGTACGAACTGTTCTACCTCGTTGGACAAAACCAGGAACCAAATCTCGAAACAATTCGAGCAGGTGTAAGCACAATGTTAGTCGCAGAAGGAGCCAAGCTCCTTGAACCAGAACTAACTGAAAAGAGAAAACTATCTTACGAAATCAAGCACCAAAACAAGGGGACTTACGTTACTCGTCGTTTTGAATTAGAAGACATTGATTTTTGGGCAGATGAAAAAAATGGCGAGAAAGAATTTGGAATTTCTGCTATTAATAACAAACTGAATTTGACTAGTGACGTTTTGAGATTCTTAATCGTGAAAACTGAAGACCTGCCTGAGCTTGGAGCTAAAGAACGTCGCAAAGCCCAAGAGCTAAAAACGCAACGTCCAGAAGCAATCCGACCGCAACGAAGTGAAAAAAGAGAAACTCCAAGACAATTCGTAAAACCAACGCGAACTACGCCTGCCCCAGTCGCAGTGGCTCCAAAGCCAGTAGTCGCTACCCCAAAAGTTGAAAAAGTAGAAGTTGTCAAAGAGCTTGAAAAAAAAGAAATCGCTAAAGAGATTATGAAGGAAACTCCCAAAGATATTGATAAGCAACTTGATGAACTGCTAAATATCTAATTAATGCGATTCGAAACTACGAATCACATTCGAATCTACGAACAAATGCAATGAATTATTTCGTAGATTCGTGTACGTTTCGTAGTTTCGCATCGGTAAAAAATATGAATTTAAACAAAGTTCAACTCATTGGACGCCTCACAAGAGACCCTGAAATTCGCACAACAACTTCAGGACAAACTGTTGCCACTATTGGTTTAGCAACAAATCGAACCTGGATGGATAAAGCCGGCCAAAAACAAGAGAAAAGTGAATTTCACAACATTGTTATTTGGGGACGTCTAGCTGAAATTGCTGGACAATACCTAACTAAGGGTCAGGAAGCATATTTTGAAGGACGCCTTGAAACCCGTTCTTATACGGGTAAAGATGGTCTTGAGAAAAAAGTAACCGACATTGTAGCTGAAAACATGCAAATGGGTTCTCGCGCCCAAGGCGCCGGTCAAGGTGGCGGAGGTTATCAACGCCCAGCGCCCCAGCAAGCGCCAGTGGCTCCAGCCA
Source organism: uncultured bacterium (assembly GCA_903866285.1). Taxonomy (GTDB): domain Bacteria; phylum Patescibacteriota; class Minisyncoccia; order Moranbacterales; family GWC2-37-73; genus CAIPMZ01. The sequence goes on along the minus strand of CAIPMZ010000051.1, from coordinate 5,307 downwards.
ATAGACCTGCCCCGACCCAAGAAGAAGCTATCCCAACCATCAACCTTGATGAGGAAAGCGACGAAGTCAGACTCGAAGATGTACCCTTTTAATTAACTAACGCGATTCGAAACTACGAATCACATTCGAATCTACAAACAAATACAGAGAAATATTTCGTAGATTCGTGTACGTTTCGTAGTTTCGCATCGGTAGAATATTTATGGAAAAAAAATCATGCTATTTCTGTGATCAAAAGATGGACAAGATTGATTACAAGGATGCTTATCTAATTCGTCGTTTTATGAATTCTCAAGGAAAGATTTATCCTCCCAAGAGACATGGAACTTGTACTAAGCATCAACGCACCCTCGCGCAAGCTATTAAACGCGCTCGCGTTATGGCCCTAGCACCGTTTGTCGTTAAATAAAATAAGTTTTTAAAGTTCCTAAAGTTATAAAGTTCTTAAAGTTTTTGAATTTGCATCTGTGCATCTTCTTTATAAACTTTATAAACTTTACAAACTTTATAACTAAAATATGTTAGGACTAAGTGATATCAAATGCGGGAAAAATATTCTCTGGGAAGATCAGCCTTACGTTGTTCTCTCGGCGGAACATTCTAAAACCGGACGCGCCGGAGCGGTGCTTCGCACTAAGCTTAAAAATTTGCTCAACGGAAGTGTTTTGGAAAAAACTTTCAACGGTAGCGACAAAGCCGATGAAGCGGATATGTCAAAATCAAAAGCTCAATATCTTTACGCTGAGCAAGATGGTTTTGTTTTTATGGATATGGCTTCTTATGATCAGTTTTCCCTTTCAAAAGAAACCATTGGCAACGCACCTCTTTATTTGCTTGAAGGAACTGAAGTAACTGTGCTTAATTTTAACGATATCCCTGTTAACATTGAGCTTCCTATTAAGGTAACCTTAACTGTCGTTGAAGCTCCTCCAGGAATCAAGGGTGATACCTCCGGGACTGGCGGTAAAGTTGTCGTCATGGAAACTGGCTTGAAAGTTTCAACTCCACTTTTCATCAACGAAGGAGACAAACTCATCATCAACACCGAAAAAGGAGAATATGTTTCCAGGGCATAAGAAACTAGCTTATTAGGCATTAGCTTTTTAGCTTCTTAGAAAAAATATGGATAAAAAAACACGACCAGCAATGGTCGTGTTTTTGTTTTCCAAAAAAACTAGCCTCACTTTATCTTAATTTTTTGCATGTTTTTTATTCCTCATTAATTTCAAAACTTTTCTATTGCAAAGCATCATTTTTTAATTGGGCTTCGATAGCTCTATTTTGAGCTTCTAATACTTTAGTTCTTGCATTACTCGTAGAAACGATAACCACTGCTGCAATACCGCCAATTATCGGGATCAGCAAGAAAAAAACTATGCCCAAAGTAGTTAGCCATGGACGCCTCTTTCTAGCAGGATCGTAAACCACAATCGTATTAGCTATTTTATCGTGCAAGGTTTGTTTTTGCTTGGTGACAATAACCATCAAATAACCTATGCCAAGCGTAATCATATCCAAAAATTTTCCGATAATTTCTCTTAAAGCTAATTTTCCAAGAACTACTTTCTCACCATTAGTTGAAACCACTTTGATGCCGACTGCCATTTTACCTAACGTTGCCTGATGTTTATTCAACATATAAATAGCATAGGTCAATGTTATAACGTACTGTAATATTGAACCAGCTATTCCACCCAAAAGCATTCTAATTATCAAAGAAGGGATAACTAAAACTAAACTATCCACAAAAAGTGCTGCATATCGTACCCAAAAACCCGCATATTCAACTTGAACTTGCACCGGTTGACTTTCACTTTGTGCTTCCCCGGCTTGTACAATTTGCTGAAGCTGTTCAGTCGCATTTAACTCACTAACTTCGGTAGTCTCCACTTCCTGTTGAACCACACCACCCACTAACTCATCTCCATTAGTCGCTTGCGCAACCCCAAACGGAGAAGCTGTTCGTTGTTCTTCCATTTTTTTATTTTAAAAGATTAGTCCCCTTTACTTTAATTATAACATTTTTTAGCTAACCGTGAATACCTAAACTTGAGCTTTTTCATTATGAGTCTTTTTCTCCAACTCCAAAATAATCCGAATTCCCTCAAAAGAAATAATTAGCAAAGCTGGCAGGATAATAAAAAGCCAAGTCCCCCAGAAGCTCTTCACTATTGAAATAAATAGCCCCAGAAAGGGAATAATTAAAATCACTTTTCCCATAACCAGCCTTGGAGGAACTAACTCACGATCAGCAACTTCATTCGCGTCACCCTTTGTGGTGTAAACATTACCGCCAATACTAACGATTCGATGCGTAATAAGCTCAGTTCGACCAGCAACTAAGCTATAATAAGCGATAATATCAGCCACCTTATACGCTGAAACACTTTTAACAATAGTCAAACTATTCCGGTTAATAACTGGATCCATTGAATCTGAAATATTATTAGTTAAACTGTGAAATGGTCCAGGAATATCGGCCGAAAAAATAATTATCAAAATAACAAAAATACAATAAAAAGGCAGAAAAAAAGCATACCAGCGAGAATTTAAATATTTTTCTATCCGCTCGTGTAACATATTTTTATTTTTTTACAAAGCCTAAATTCAGTATAGGCTTTTTTCCCGAATTTACCAACTGCCACTCGAAACAACATTACCAATCAAGCGTTGCGCAAAAATCCCCCCTTTTTCAGTTGGACTCTCACGATAAGTTTTAAATTTAAAGTTAAACTCACAAATCTTATTTTTCAGTTCGGCTGCTTGCTCGTCAAGTCCAATAAAAAAAATAAAGTTCTGAGCATCAGCTACGTTCGCCACCGTTTCATTTAGCGCAAGTTTAACGAGCGGACCTTGATAAAATTCATGCAGTTGGCTATCTAAAACTTTAACTGTTAAGCGACTGCAAAAAACCTCGTCACCGTTAGTTCTCTCGAAACTCAATTGATATTTAGTTTTACCCTTAGTTTCTAATTTTAATTTAAGCGCCCCAAGATCAAAGCCTCCGGACGCTAGACCCAAAGTTCGAAAAAGACTACTGGCTGAGGCATTATTAAAGGAGTTTCTTGTAGAAAAATCAAGCGTGGTGGCGGAAAATTTATTTTGCCTGACAATTCTCTCGGCAAAAATATCCGCGGTCGTATACCCGGTCTGATTCAAAAAAATATAAAATAGCATTAAAAAAATTGCTACTTTCCTAATCCCTGTTTTTGACATTTTTCTTGATTTTCAAAATTTCATCTAAAATTAAAACTACCGCTGGGATGATTAACAGAAAAATTAAACCTCGCCTGGATTGAGCAAAGGCTACGAAGTAACCCAGCTTTGGTAAAACTAGAAAAACTTTTCCTACGATTTGACTATCTGAAATAATAGCTTTGTCCTCAGTTCGGTTAGCATCCCCCTTGGTAACGTACTGCTTATTCGAACCTAGCTGCACGTCTACGATCCGATGGGTAACCAACTTATCATTATCACTCCTAAAAGTCACCGCCTCATTAATCGCATAGGTATCCTTACGTTGAATCACAATAATATCTCCCGTCATAATAGCTGGCTCCATCGAACCAGATTGCACTAGAAATGGACGATAGCTACCCAGCCCATTAAAATGCGAACTAATCGCGAAAGCTACTAACGGTAAAATACTAAGTATAATAAGAAGCTTTAAACCACTAAAAATAATTTTAAGCACTTTCATTTTATTTTTTATAAACATAAGACAACGCCAGGGTTGCCCTATGTTTCTTTCTTTTGTTTGCTTTATTTATGCAGGAAGCTCGCGCGAAAAAACTTACCCCCATTAACCCTTATTTAATTAATTGAATCAAGCGAAAGTTAATATCAAATTGAACAGCATCACTTTGAATTTCATTTCCATATGAACTCTCATCGGTTGTCCAATAAGCAGTTACCGTTTTTTGCTCACTCGGTTGTAAGATGATTGGTTCCAAAGCTGCCCAGTCAGTTCCAATCTTTGCTTGTTGGTCAGCTGCCAGCGTTGAATTTACCTTATCTGCGTCACCAAGCTTAATTTTCAGATTCACCACTTTGCCGAGGTCACCCTCCTTACCAGTCGCATCACAAGTTGGATCAGCAATCTTCTCTTGGTCATTGCAACCATTTTCAGAATTAACTACGTTTTGTAAATTTAAAAGCAAGCGTCCCGGCAAAGAACCGGTATTTTTAATAGTCCAAGTCTTTGTTCCACTAATATTCGTTCCCTCCCCCATATTTTCAATCACAAAGGGAGTAAGCTCCCCAGTACTTGCAGCCACATTAAGATCTAAGGTCCCCGCAGTAAACTTATTAGCACTGGTTGTTCGAGTTGCAGTAAAATAAGCATAAGTTCCGCCAATGGCCAAACTTGCCACCACGCCAATCACAATTATTGAATACCAAACTTTTTTATTCATATGTATAAAAAATATAATAATTAAAAAGAAAAAAAACGAATCCGCCAAATGGTGGATTTACCTTTAAATAAATAACTGCTAATAATGATGTAACTTTTTTATTTTTGTATTTTTTTATTTTAGCCCAATAAAACAAAAAAAACCGCACAATTTTTTTGTTGATTGGTTAATTAATTTAATTAACGCCCTAACCTATATCAAAAGTATACTTCATTTTACACTATTTAATAAAAGCGGTCAACCCTAATTTTTACACCCGAATTGGCATACCAAATTAACTAAACTAGTACTACTTCACGCATAGGGACTAAGTCCCCTATTGGGGACTTAGTCCCTATGCTTAGAATAAGTTAAGTTAAGCTGGTATTGTACCCTAATTTTTGTTATTAAAAAAGATGATTCCAACTATATCTAGGAATCATCTTTTAATGTGTAACCCGCTCACCTTGCTCTTTAAGCTATTTTACAAAGCCACGATCTTTGCTTTGGCCGCAATTTCTTTAAAAATTTTGTCGGCGGTTTTTTTATCTTCTCGTAGGAATGCCTTGGCGCTTTCGCGACCAGCTCCAAGTTTAATCTCGCCGTAAGAAAGTGAATTACCAGATTTCTTAACCACTTCAAATTTTACCCCTGCATCCAAGAGATCTCCGGCTAAGGAAATTCCTTCGTTATACATGATATCGAATTCAGCAGTCTTGAATGGCGGAGCTACTTTATTTTTTACAATTTTAACTTTCACGCGATTGCCCACTACGTCTTCACCTTTTTTAATTTGAGCAATGCTTGGTTTGCACCATTCAAATTTTTATTGATCAGATCACTTAATCCGATTCCATAGATAGCTTCAATTTGACTAGGATTACTAAGCAATACCTTTTTCCAGATGCTGGCC
>CAIPMZ010000050.1 GCA_903866285.1 uncultured bacterium | reverse complement strand
TCGCGAAGTTAAATTTGAAACTCGCGTGACAAAAAACTATAAATTAGATATTCCAATCCTGGCTGCTAATATGGATACGATTTGCGAAAGTGAAATGGCGATTGCTCTGGGGCGACTGGGCGGTTTGGGAGTTATCCACCGCTTTTTGAGTATTGAAGATCAGGCAAAAGAAATTATGAAAGTTAAGGCACAAAATTTAATTACGGCAGCAGCTATTGGAGTTAAGGATTGCGAAGAAAGAGTTAAAGCCCTGAGTTTGGCGGGTGTAAATATTTTGGTCTTAGACGTGGCTCATGGACATTCAAAAAGAACCGGAAAAACTCTAGACTTTATTAAAAATACTTATCCCCAAATAGACGTAATCGTTGGTAACGTGGCGACTAAAGATGCAGCTGAGTATTTTATTAGTAAAAAAGCTGATGGTATTAAAGTAGGAATCGGACCAGGTTCAGCTTGCACGACTCGAATTATGACAGGCGCTGGCGTTCCTCAAATTACCGCTATCATGGACGTCTACGAGGCTACTCAGGGTCGCGTTCCCGTCTGTGCTGATGGTGGTATAAAATGCCCGGGAGATTTAACTAAAGCAATTGGCGCGGGTGCTGATACAGTCATGAGTGGAGCAATATTTGCTGGTTGTGATGAAACTCCCGGAGAAATTATTGTTAAAGACGGAAAAAAATATAAGGAATACCGGGGCATGGCCAGTTTTTTAGCCACTGTTAAAAAATTAAAATTAGACGGCCAAAAAGTTAACGAGGAAGTCCATGTTGAAGGTGAATCTACTCTAGTTTTAAGTCGAGGACCGATTTCAAAAATCATTAATCGTTATTTAGGTGGCTTGGCTTCGGGCATGACTTATGTCGGGACTGATAATATTGAAGCCTTACGAGGCAAAGCTGATTTTATTGAAATATCAAGCGCCGGATACGCCGAGAGCGTCGCCCACGTTTTCACAAAATCTGATATCTAATTCACAAAAAAATAAAAAAAGAGGTCGATTTTAGTCGACCTTTTTTGTTACATAACTTTACAAAAATTTGTTTGAGAAGAAATTTAAAGGACTTTTTCCGCAAATGAGGCAATGCGGCTGCGCAGTGTTTCTTTGAAATTTACTACACCGACAATCGAATTGCCTTTCATGTGCTGAATCGCATAGGCCAGACCCGAACTATTTCGGTCCAGATGACGATTATCGATTTGACTCAAATCTCCGGTAAACACAACCTTCGATCCTTCGCCTACTCTTGTGATAATTGTCTTAATCTGGTGTCGGGTAAGATTCTGTGCTTCATCAACAATGATGAAGGCATTACTGAACGTCGCTCCACGGATAAAATCCAAAGATTGAATCGTGATTCCGTTTTGATCGAGAATACTGCTGGCATCCTCGGTTGTATTACCTTGTACATCTTTTACCAGGCTCATTTTCCTTTTTCCATTTTTTAAGATAACAGTTAAATTCTGGAAAATAGGCAAAAGCCAGGGATTCATTTTTTGACGGATATCTCCGGGCAAAAATCCCGTTTGCTGATCGACATCGAGAGGCACAGTTGGGCGGGAAATTATTATCTGAGAATAGGTTCCACTTTTTTTGTGTTCCAGGCCAGCGGCTAGAGCAATTAAGGTCTTGCCCGTACCTGCTCCTCCTTGGAGAAAAATACAATCAACTGTGTAATCGAGCAAATAATGAAGGGCTATCATCTGCGCCCAGTTTTTATTACCGTTATGCTTAGCGCGAATACCCGAGGCTTCAATATTAGGATTAATGATAGCGAATTTGTCGCCTTGACGAACAGCAGCAAATTGTTCTTTCCATTCTTCAGTTTTCCCAATAAAGGGATCAAAGTCACTGTAAGCGACAATAGCTTCTCCGTTAAGAATTTTTTTAAATGGTCCCTTGGCTTGAAAGCTATAAATTGCCTTAGCTTTATCCTCAGTTTTTACTTCTTCGGACTTAACATTTAGGGTCGCAATTACCAAGTCTTTGTGCTTAATCTCTGCTCGAGTTTTGAGGTATGGTTCAACCGACAATTTTCCTTGTTGAGCTGTTTCTCTCGCGAGAATTTTGACGGTATAATCGTTAGTTACCATTTTGACCTTGTCGTAACCGTTATAGCGGTCATGTTTGCGGGCAAAATGATAAAGAACATGGTTTAAAGTAGCAATAATCTGATGATCAGGCACATCTTTATCTAATTTTAATCCGCTAAAGTTTGTCCCTCGTTCAATAATTAATGTGGGGTCGTTTGCCTCGCGTAATTTATCGATTTCTCGAATCGCTTCCTGTACTTCGAATTTAATGCCAGGCGTTTTCTTTAGTTTATCCAATTCCATTATCACCGTCCAAGGGATGACTAATAAATTACCCCCTTTACGCAATTCGGCAATGGCGCCGGGATCATTAATTAACACGTTAGTGTCAATTACGATCACATTTTTGTTGGTTTTCTCAACCATAATTCCTTGCGGTTTTTCGGGCATGGCTCCTCCTTATTTATATTTATATTTGGTTAACTAATGATTCAGTTGTTAAGGAATGCTTATATTTTTATACTAAACTCTTTATTAAAAATATGCAAGAATTAAGCAAAAAAACCTTTGACTACTTGAAAAATAAGCCATATAATTAAAGTCTATGCAAGTCCCTATTCGAAAAAAAGAAACTTATATAAAACCTAAACCAGATCCTTACTTAACCGAGGCTAAATTTCAAGAACTGCAGAATAAATTAGAAAAGTTTAAAACATATACTCGTCCCCGGGCCGCTGAAGAAGTAAAGCGTTTAGCGGAAATGGGCGACTTTTCGGAAAATGTTGGTTATCAGGTCGCCAAAGGACGTTTACGCGGATTAAATCAAAAAATTTTTACAGACTGTGAATTTCACGTAAATCACTGCTCCGCCAAATTTTCGATTATTTCGGAATTATTTCGTACCTGAACTAGACAGTTTTCGGGAAAATCCAAACGCTACCACTCAAAATTTCGTTACACAACTGAACGAAATGTCCAATACACAAAATACCGATCCAAGAGACCAAATCTCGGAGGATGAAGTGGAGATAGTCGCCATATCGACAAATGTCTCAGGTATAAAACCATTTAATTCGATATATGACACCGATTCTGAAAAACCAACCGTTCTTTCAAAAGGTGGACTCGAAATCACGGAAAATCAACGTTTGTTGACGGACCAAG
>CAIPMZ010000049.1 GCA_903866285.1 uncultured bacterium | reverse complement strand
TTGCGTGTTTTAGATGGCGCCGTCGCTGTTTTTGACGGTCAGGCGGGCGTTGAACCACAATCCGAAACGGTTTGGCGTCAAGCTGATAAATATCAAGTGCCTCGTCTCTGTTTTGTAAATAAAATGGATAAAATGGGTGCTGATTTTTATATGAGCTTGAATTCAATCAAAACTCGTTTAAATCAGAGAGCGGTGGCTATCCAATTACCGATTGGCGCAGAAAGCAATTTATCCGGCGTAATTGATATTTTAGAGAAAAAAGCCTATACCTTTTCTGGTTTTAACGGCGTCGAAATTACAGAAATTGCTATTCCTGAAGATATGAAGGCTAAAGTAGACGAATTTCACAATGAATTAATCGAAAAAGCGGTAGAGTGCGATGAGCATACCATGGAAAAATATTTAAATGGTCAGGAAATTAGCCTAATAGAGCTAAAAGCGGCTATTCGAAAAGGAGTTATTTCCAATTCAATTTACCCCGTTTTATGTGGTACGGCCTTGCAAAATATTGGCGTGCAATTAGTGCTTGATGCCGTAGTTGATTATTTACCATCTCCGCTTGATGTTCCAGAAATTGACTCAACTGACGTCCGTGATAGCGAAAAAAAATATCCACTTAGAGCGGATGACTCTAAGCCGTTTGTTGGTTTAGCTTTTAAAATTGCGACCGATCCTTTCGTCGGTAAATTATGTTTCGTCCGTGTCTATCAGGGCGTTTTGGCCGCTGGCTCTTATATCGTTAATTCTTCTAAGGGGACAAAGGAAAGAGTCGGTCGTTTAGTGCGCATGCACGCGAATCATCGTGAAGAAATTAAAGAAATTTATGCAGGAGATATCGCCGCCGTTATTGGTTTAAAAAATACAACTACTGGCAATACTCTAAGTGATGAAAATAATGAAGTTCTACTTGAATCAATTGTCTTTCCTGAGCCAGTTATTAAGATTGCTGTTGAACCGAAAACAAAAGCTGATCAAGAAAAAATGGGCGTGGCGTTGCAACGTTTAGCCGAAGAAGATCCGACTTTCAGAGTTGAAACTGATCCTGAAACAAATCAAGTATTAATTTCTGGCATGGGCGAATTACATTTAGAAATTATTGTTGATCGTATGCGTCGTGAATTTGGCGTCGAAGCCAATGTTGGTAACCCTCAAGTATCATATCGCGAAACCATTACGAAAATTGCCGAAGCCGAACATAAATATGTTAAGCAGTCAGGTGGACGTGGTCAGTATGGCCATTGTTCCTTACGGGTTGAACCACTTGAATCAGGTAAGGGAATTGAATTTGCCGACGAAGTTAAAGGCGGCGTTATTCCTCGTGAATATATTCCGGCGATTGAAAAAGGTTTCAAAGAAGCTGTTCTTAGTGGTACAGTTGCGGGGTATCCAATGGTTGATGTTAAAGCTGCTGTATTCTATGGTTCCTATCATGAAGTCGACTCATCCGAAATAGCCTTTAAATTAGCAGCTATTCATGCTTTTAGAGATGCCTGTCAGAAAGCCGGACCGATTTTACTTGAACCGATTATGAAGGTTGAAGTAACTACTCCGGAAGAATACATGGGTAATATTATTGGTGATTTAAGCAGTAAACGTGGGCAAATTGAAGAAATGTCAGATCGCGCTAATATTAAGGTAGTTAGAGCGAAAGTGCCTTTAGCTGAGATGTTTGGCTATTCGACCGGATTGCGCTCAATGTCACAGGGTCGGGCTAATTATGTTATGGAATTTTCTCATTATTCTGAAGTACCAAAAAATATTCTAGAAGCGATTAAAGAAAAACAGGGTAAATAATTATATTATGTTGAACAAATTTCCGGATCCAACGCATGAGCAACCGGAAGTAACTAAACCAACTAAATTAAATAAAGTAGAAACGGCTGAGACTAAAGAAGAACTTGAGTTAAAGATACAAAAGGAATTAGCAAAGCAGGGAAAAAGCAGCGGAATTAATTTTGATTTTCCTAAACCAAGGTTTAGATTAGGACCAGATAAATTATATTCAGAATTAAATTGGGATTATTTTTCTCCCCAAATTACCGAGACAGAAAAAGAGGAATTAAATTTTTGTTTTCAGAGATTAGTTGAGTATCTTGATAGCCCAATAATTACTGATGATTTCACCGATCATAATGCGCGGCGAGACTGGGAGAACGGAAATTTGAAAAAAAATAGTCCTGAGGCCGAGGCCTACTACGAGCATAATCGCCTGGGACTTAACTTCGCTTCCAGTTTAAATAAGATGATAAATATTTTAAATTTGGAGTTTGAAAATAATACATTTATAAATCGTGATGTTATCTATAAATTAAATACATTTCTTGATTTATTACCTGAAGAATTAAAAGATGGCAGTGGTGAAAATTATGCAAATTTAACCACTGAGGAAAAAATTACCCTTTGTGATGAATTAGCACCGCTCGTTGCTGCTACTATTAGAACGATTGGTAGAGCAAAATTAACACAAGTCAATTAATTTTACATATATGTTTCCCGAACAGTTATCAAAAATTTTAAATTTAATAAAAAAAACTGGCGACCGGGTTGTGATTTTTGATGCTACTCGCCCCAATGAATCCTATGTTATCATGGATTTTAATCGCTATGAAAATATGGTTTACGGCGGAGAAGAGACTAATAAAATTGATGACCAAACAATCGCAAAAAGTGAAATTAAACCAATAAATAGTGATTTAAGCGAGAAACCAGAAAATTTGACAGAAGAAGATTTAACTGATAAAATAAATCGCGAAATCTCAATGTGGAAGAATCGAGAAAATTTGCCGTATATAGCTGAAGAAGAAAAGCCGAAAAAGGGTTGGCAA
>CAIPMZ010000048.1 GCA_903866285.1 uncultured bacterium | reverse complement strand
GATTTGGAAATTGCTTCGCTACTGCGAAGCTGGTACATTACCCAAATCTCTTGGTTCCAACTTTCTTTTTCATTTTTTTCTTCAGCATTTTCCTGCTCAAGCTCAAAGTCTCCAAAAGAAGGTCTGCCCCAGCGCGGTTTTACTTTTCCCTTTTTAATACTGCCGACGGGCAGCATCACCGCCACGGTGCTTGGCGCAATCCCAGTCTCGGTTCGCTTGGGATTTCTAATCACACCCAAAACCTTCTGCTCGCTAAGACCATAGTAGTGCATCTTTTCCGCCACATGCGCCGTCCAATGATACTTGTCCGTGTTTTTCGGGGTTTTCCACTGCATATTTGATTAGCTTATTAGTCCGCCAGCTGGCGGATTAGCTTCATTAGCTTTTAGATTTTAGCTTATAGCTTTTGAGTTAAAACAAAGGCAAAAATTTCTTGTTATTTTCATTTCCACTAACCTCTCCGTTTAAATAAAAACAAAAATCTTCAGCATTTTTATAATCTTTCATAAAAATAGTGGGCAATGCTTTGCACTTTCGACTACTGCTTTTTATTTCAATAGCTGCCATTTTTTGTTGACCAAGTTCAACTATAAAATCAATTTCATTTTGATTTTTATCTCTCCAATATTGACCCTTTAAACCATTTTTTACCAGTTGCATCCAAAATCCATTCTCCAAAAGCGCACCCGCATCTGTTCGCAGACTCAAAGGACGGAAATCATCCACAACGAAGTTGCGTAGCCCCGTATCATAGAAAAATACTTTGCGATTTTTCACAATCTCCTTTCTCTTGTTGGTGAAAAAAGGAATTATAAATTCACAAATGTAAGTCTTAGAAAGAAAATTAAAATATTTTTTCAAGGTTGGGAAAGAAAATTCGCTAATACTTGCGAGCTCGCTATTCTCAATCATATTACCAATTTGTAGGGCAAGTGCTTTGATTAAATTATTTAGTTTATAATCATCAATCAAACCCAAGATATCGCGGACATCCCGCAAAAAATAAGTATTATAAATATTCTTCAAAACTTCTCGCTTGGTTTTTTCGTCACTTGCTAAGACAACTTGGGGATAACCGCCGAAAGTCAAATAGTCTTCATAATATTTGCGAAAAGTTAGCATTTCCTCAACTGACAATAGCGGGCTTTTCTTTGAATTTTTTAAATCAATTTTTTCTTTTTCATATACAACCGCGTAGCTCGCATCTTTCGATAACAAATATTCATAAAAATCGAATTGGTACATCTGAAGTACGAAAATTCTTCCCACTAAAAAACGAATAGTCTTGATGGTTAAATCCGTTGCAGAAGATCCAGAAATCAAAATTTTTGTTTCATAAGTATCATACAAATATTTGAGCAGCTTTCCACCCTGTTTGGCATACTGAAACTCATCAATAAAAACATATTTATTACTGGCGACGTATAGTTGGGCAAAGCGTTTAATGTTATTTTCAAACAAAGAAAGCACTTCCTGATCTTCGAAATTCAAAAAGATTTTTTTTTCTGTTTTTAGCGATTCGAAAACTCTTTTCAACACAGTTGTTTTACCACACTGACGCGGGCCAACAATGGCCAAAATCTCCCTTCTTTTCAAATAGCCCAAAATGTCGTCTTCAATTTTCCGCTTTATATACATATAATTAGCCTACTTACGCTATAATTAAACTACCTTATCATTTTAGCATAATGCTTTTTTATGTCAATTCCACCCTTACATTTTTTCCGCCACATGCGCTGTCCAATGATACTTGTCCGTGTTTTTCGGGGTTTTCCATTGCATTATAAAAATGAAAAATGTAAATCTCAAAATGAAAAATTTAGGAATTTCGTCCTGCCTTGCAGGACTCCATAATTTTTATTTTTGATTTTTAAATTTTAATTTATTTAATCTCCATCCCCCTCAACGCTGCCACACGGTCTTCGACTGGCGGATGGGTCATAAAAAGTTTAGAAAGTTTTTTCCCTTTAAAAGGATTGACAATGAAAAGATGAGCGGTGGCGCGATTAGCAACTTCAAGCGGCTCGCTATCGCCAGAAATTTTTTCCAAGGCACGTGCCAAACCTTCGGGATAACGCGTGAGCAGCACTGCGTCAGCGTCTGCCAAAAATTCGCGTTTGCGAGAAATCGCCAACTGCATCAGCATCGCCGCAATCGGTGCCAAGATTGAAAGCAGGATTGCCAACACCATTAAAAGTAGTTGCAATTGTCCGCCACCATTATCTTCATCGCGATTGCGACCGCCAAAAAAACTCCAATTGCGAAACCAATCAGCCATCAGCGTAATAAAACCTACCAAAACGACGACGATCGTCGAAAGTAAAATATCGCGATTACCAATATGCGAAAGCTCATGGGCCAAAACACCTTCCAGTTCATTTTTTTCAAGCTTGGCGATGATTCCGGTCGTCAGGCATATCACGCCATGCTCTTTGTCGCGACCAGTGGCAAAAGCGTTTGGGGCACTATCTTCGATGATATAAATTTTTGGAACTGGCAGGCCGGCTGTGATGCAAAGATTTTCCACGAGATGATAAATTTCTCTCCCGTCTTCATGCGTCACTTCCTTGGCCTTACTCATGCCCAAAACAATTTTGTCACTCCACCAATACGAACCAAAGCTCATCAAAATCGAAAAAATCACCGCGCCATACAAAATCCCGCTATTGCCCATCGCGCCGGCGAAAACATAGCCCACGCCAATTACAAAAACCAAAAAACCTGTGATATAAATCCAGGTCAGGCGCGTATTTTTGTCAGCTTGATCGTAAATAGTCATAAAGCATGGAACATAAAACATGGAACATACAGCAGAAAAATCCTTTTTGAATTTTTGCTCCATGCTCCATGTTATGTGCTATGTAAGTCTAAAATTGGACATTAACATTTTCCTTCTCAGCCTCCTTGGCTTCGAAGAATTCGCGTTTAGCAAAGCCGAGCATACCAGCAATCAGATTAGTTGGGAAAACCTCCACTTTCGTGTTGAAATCACGAACGTTACCATTGTAAAACCTGCGAGACGCTTGAATCTTATCTTCGGTATCAGTTAGTTCTCTTTGCAGTTCTAAAAAGTTTTGATTAGCTTTTAAATCAGGATAATTTTCCGAAACTGCAAACAAGCTTTTTAAAGTTCCTGAAAGAGCGTTTTCCGCGGCTTCCTTTTCAACTGGACCAGTTGCGCCCATCGCGGCGGTTCGCGCAGCGGTTACTTTTTCAAACAATTCTTTTTCGTGCGTAGCATAACCTTTGACGGTGCTCACTAAATTCGGAATTAAATCATAGCGTCTTTTTAGTTGGACATCGATATCGCTCCAAGCTTCATCCACCCGAATTTTCAAAGTAATTAAACTATTATACATCCCCACTAACGCTAAACCTACCGCCGCCAAAACAATTACAATAATTAGAGCACTTGTCATACTAAGTTTATACCTACCAATTTTGTAGGGATTCCTACCGCATTGGAGGCAAAATTAATTTACTTTATATAATACGCACCTTACGCCCTTTCTCTTACATTTACATTCATTATACACCATTTTGGTCTACGTCAACAGGGGGAAATTTCCTAGGGACTAAGTCCCCAATTGGGGACTGTGCAAGTCCATGAACATAATTAACACTTGGGTTAGTTGAAATTATTGGTTAATTTTCGATCAATTTGAGCCATAAGCTGTTCAATTTCTTCTTTCTTTTTCATCTTTCTGGCTACTGCTAATCTAGCGCTTTGCTTCT
>CAIPMZ010000047.1 GCA_903866285.1 uncultured bacterium | reverse complement strand
CAGTAAGTTAATTGATTCAGTATTACTTCTTCGAACTAGGATTGACGGCTTTTTACGGTAGTGATAAAATATCAGTGTAAGAAGCTAAAAACAAATATATGATGAACGAACTTATTAATATCAAAGTGATTCAAAAAGATTTCAACGGCGAGAAAAAAAGATTTGTAAACGCCAGAGAGCTTTACAAATGGTTAGGGGTGGGTAGGGATTTTTCTAATTGGATAAAAGACAGAATTAATAAATATGATTTTACTGAAGATGTTGATTATTTTATTGCCTTCGCCAAATTTGGCGATGGATTTGATGGCTCAAATAAGCCAAAAGCAATAGATCCGAAAACTGGAAAAATTTTAGCCAGGGAGTATGTTATTTCAATTGATATGGCAAAAGAGTTGGCAATGTTGGAAAATAATGAAAAGGGAAAACAGGTCAGAAAATATTTCATTCGAGTGGAAAGTGATTTTAAAAAAGTTATGCAAATTGCCACAAAGGATCCGAAATTTATAAATCAGCTGGCGAGCCAATTTTTTGAGACGAGAGAGGAGACAAAAGAATATCGCAGAGATTTCACGGATTGTGTTAAGGATTTTGTGGAAGTGAAAAATTATGGAACTTATACAGATATGCTGTATAATTTTCTCTTTTTGGAAAGAGCCAAAGAATATCGCAAGCTTTTAAAGTTGGTGAAAAAAGATTTGACGAGGAATTTTATGTATGAAGAAATTGTTTTGATCGTGGGTGCTTTTGAAACTGGCTTGGCTGGTGAAGTTGAAAAGGAATTTAAAAAACTACAGAGAATGTTAACGCAGTTTGAGTTTGAGAAAATTTTCAAAGAATTTTCTGCTCAAAGGAATTGGCTGGTCTATCAAAAAAGAGCCAGAAATATTATGGCAACTTATGACGAAGAACTCCGCCGAATTAAACATCCAAAACTGATTGATTATCGCAAAGAATTTAGCCAGGAAGATATTCAAAAATTGTTAAGCTGAGTTGACCTGATAAAGAGATTCTTTTATCACGCCATAAAAGCGTGGCGGGCGGAAGATGACAAAGGGATTGGGCGTTGCTACAATGCGGTTATGGAAGCTAATTACTCAAAATTACAAAGATATATCTTGGCAACAATTGCGTATTATGACGGTTTTGACTATCCGCTCACGGCTTTTGAAATTTGGAAACATCTAATTCGCACCGACTACGCGGCTGGGGATAACCAGCCTTTAACGATTACTTTAGCGGAAGTGCTAGGCGCTTTAGAGAAAGATTTGATGGGTAAGTACCTTGAAAGCGCGCGCGGTTTTTATTTTTTAAAAGGCCGAAACGAGCTGATTGAAACGCGAATTAAACATCAAAAAATTTCCGCTGGTAAACTAAAACGCTTGGTCAAGGTTGTTGCTTGGCTACGCTGCGTCCCGTTTCTGCGGATGATTGGGGCAACGGGCGGGCTGGCGATGAAAAATGCGCACCGAAAAAGCGATTGGGACTTATTACTTGTAATTAAAGCCGGACATATTTGGACTGGCCGAACTTTAGTAACGTTACTAACTCATTTTTTAGGCAGGCGCCGGCACGGCAAAAAAGTAATTGATCGCGTTTGTTTAAATTATTTTGTGACCGAGGATTCCCTGGAAGTGATGACGAAAGATTTATTTTCCGCTAATGAATACTTATTTTTAGTGCCTTTGTTCGGCGAGCAAGTCTACCAGCGCTTTCAAATTAAAAATCAATGGATTCGCGAGCTAAAGCCGACCTATGCTTTGCAGGAAATTGCCCAGTTAAAAATGGTGGAGGATACTTTTTTTACTAAAATGATTCGCGGAGCGGGGGAGTTTTGCTTGCAAGGCGCTTGGCTGGAAGCTGGGCTTAAAAAAATTGAAAAAAAGAAAATTGCCAAGAATCCCAAAACTCACCAGGAGGGTAGTTTAGTTTATGCTCAAGATGACGCCTTAGTTTTTTTGCCTGTGCCGCATGGCCCAGTTATTTTTGAAAAATTCAAAGCGAAAATTGAAGAGCTTGGAATCACGAACTAACACAAGTGTGTAGTTTTAGAAACTAAAAAAGTAATTCTTACTTCGCTTATTTACTTTTTAGAGTCCGCGTTTGACCGAAAACGATGGTCAAACGCTTAGCTCGCTGTCGCTCGCATGGCCTAAAAAGCAAACAAGCTCGTAAAAATGCTAAATTTTATTTATAGCTAGAACCCTAAATTGCGCATGACAAATTAACCCCCCTTGGGACACTATAAAAGGCCGTCGTTGCTTGACGAACGGACTTGTTTTTGATAAGCTTGAACTTAGTTAGAGGATTTAATTATTGGGTAGTTAAGCTATTCTTGTTATGAAATTTATTACTATTATTCAAGTTGTAGTGGCAGTGCTGCTGATGATTTCTATTTTGCTTCAAAACAGAGGCAGCGGACTTAGTTCAGCTTTCGGGGGAGACTTTGGGGGGTATTATACGAAAAGAGGGGTCGAAAAATTTCTTTTTTTCGCGTCAGCTTTTTTAAGTGTTTGCTTTATTGGCCTGGCGATTGCGACCGTAGTTTTGCAAAGTAGCTAAGCTTAAATTTCAGCTAGGTGATGGAGGTCGAGCCTCCATGAAAAAGTTTGATAATTTTTTTATTGTAAATAATATTAGTATCCAATTAGATCGTAAATTAAAATACTTAAGGCCAAGGAATTGGCGTAATCTCGGACGCGTACTTTCTTTTCGAGATAAGATTGTGGTGTCCGCTTTTTTACTTATCATCGCTGCTTCTTTGGTGGTGTGGGGTGGGACTTTCTACACTAATTTGACAACCCCAATCCCCAAGGTGGGGGGAGAATATGTAGAGGGGGCCACTGGTCAGCCTTTTTATCTTAACCCGCTTTTGTCTCAAACTAGTGAGGCTGATAGCGATTTAACCGCCTTAGTTTATAGCGGTCTTTTTAAATTTGATAGCGATGGCAATGCAGTGGTGGATTTAGCGGAAAGCTATAATATTTCCGACGATCAGCGAACTTATACGGTTAAGCTTAGGAAAGATGCGCGTTGGCACGATGGTCGGGCCGTTACGGCGGAGGATGTTTTCTTTACTTTTAATATTCTGCAGGACCCGGCTTATAAAAGTCCACTCCGCCAAAGCTGGCAGGGGGTTGACGTGAGCGTGGTGGATGACCAGACTTTACTCTTTTCGCTTAAAAATCCCTACATTGGATTTTTAGAAAATTTAACGATTGGAATTTTACCGAAACATGTTTGGGAAAATATCGCCCCAGAAAAATTTGCCTTGGCTGATTATAATCTCCATCCTATTGGCTCGGGGCCTTTTATGTTTTCGGATTTTCAAAAGGATTCGCAGGGCAGTATCTTAACCTATCAGCTAAAGGCTTTTAAAGATTATTACGCGGGTAGTCCCTATATTGCTAAGTTGACTTTTAACTTTTATCCCGACGAGGACGCTTTACTGGTTGCTTATAATAAGAAAGAAGTCATGGGGATGAGTAGTATTACGCCAGAAAAAATCAATTTAATTAAAAATGTTAAAAGCACGAATTTGCACGAGCTAATTATTCCGCGTTATTTCTCCGTCTTTTTTAATCAAACGAAGAGCGTCGTTTTGGCTGAAGATAATGTTCGCAGGGCGCTTAATCTGAGCGTCGATCGAGCTGAAATCATTGAGAAAGTCCTGCGTAGTAAGGGGACGGCGCTTTCGGCACCTTTTTTCCCGCAAATGAAAAATATTGCGCAGCAAGCGCAGGTTACCCAAGATCTTGAACAAGCTGGGAAATTGCTAGAGGAAGCTGGTTGGAAAATGGACGCGGGCAGCGGTGTGCGGAAGAAAAATGGGTTAGCGTTAGAGTTTGAATTAGTAACGCCTCAGTGGCCAGAACTTGCTCAAACAGCGGAACTGCTAGTTTCGCAATGGCAAAAGGTTGGCGCTAAAGTAAACGTTAAAATTCTACCTGTTTCTGATTTGCAACAAAATTATATCCGAACTCGGGAGTACGATAGTTTACTTTTCGGACAGGCCATTACTTTTAATCCCGACCTTTATTCTTTTTGGCATTCTAGCCAAAAGCGCGATCCAGGGCTGAATCTTTCGCTGTTTGACAGTAGTGAGGCGGACGGGATCTTAGAGAGCGTCAGGCAGGAACCCGACCAAGCTAAGCGGACAGAGGCGTATAATAAGTTTCAGGAAATTCTCAGCAAAGAGGTGCCCGCGGTTTTTTTGTACGGCCCATATTACCTTTATCCTGTCGCTACTTCAGTCCAAGGGATAATGATTAAGAATATTAATACGCCAGCTAATCGTTTTATTGACGCTAATAAGTGGTATATTAAGACGAGTAGGGTTCTTAAATAAGTTGTTATCTTCTCTGCGAATTACCTGCCTATCGGCAGACAAACTTGCTGATAGGCAGGCGAAATAGCACGAATGTGCGCATGAAGCTTACGCTTAAATAGCTAAAAAGTGAAATAAAAAAACAATTTAACAAGTTAACAATTCAACCCTATGAACATCGATTTTACAAATGTGCCGAAACATCTCGCGGTGCGAACTCAAGAAAAAATGCAGGACGTTTTAATGGATCCGGCCGGGGTAGGTCCGGCGATTCATTACTATATGATCCGGGGTGGAGTTAGTCAAAAAAATACGACGGTTTGGGAACCGGGTACGATTTCGGGCGAATATTTAAAAACTTATGGGCATTACCACGTCGGAGAGCTTAGCGAGAATTATTCGATTGTTTATGGCCAAGGTGTGGCGCTGCTCCAAAAATTAGTCGAAAATGAAAACGGGGAAATGCTCGCTGATCAAGTTGAAGAATTTAGAGCCATCGTCGTCAGGACGGGCGACGAAGTCTTTATGCCCCTTAAATTCGGGCATTTGGTTGTTAATACCGGTAAAACTTATTTGGTTACGATTGACGATAGCCCGGTTGATTTTGAAGATCGCGATCCTTCCAGCTTTCCCGGACACGCTGATTACGAATTAGTTCGGAAAATGCGCGGGTTTGCTTTCTACGTGGTTGAGGACGAAAATGGTCAACCAGCCCTGAAAAAAAATCCACTTTATAAAACAATCAATGAGGTTGACCTTGGAGGTTTGCGAGTACTTGAGTAGTCAACTATCCAAGGAAACCCTTTCGAAATCAGCCCCACCTCACGGTGGGGCTGATTTTAAACTCTTGACATAAACGCTGTTATGTTGTATGCTGAGCCCACAAAAGAGTTGCCTTGAAAAATTATAAACCGGGAGAATAGGATGAAAAAGAATGAATCTTCTTTAACATTGCTAATGGGGGTGATGCTACTTATTGGCGCTCCTATTTCATTTTATGCAGCCAATGCGCTTTCAATTCTGGGATCCGGGGCTAGTTCAGACCTTTTTGATGTTGCGTCCCTGGTCTTTTGCCTCATTGGCGTTTCCTTGTTTGTCTTTGGAGTTGCTTTTCTTATTGCAGCTACATTGCGAGCGCTCGCTAGTGTTCTTCTTCGCTGGACTCTTTCTATTAAGAGGAGGACTTCGGGGGCTTAAGTTGCACTGATTGTTTTAAACCGAATTTCCTTAACAGGGTATTCGGTTTTTTTTATTTAAATTTTTTTAGTAGACATATCTTGAGCGTTTAGTATAATTAAAAAGCCTTGAAAAGAAGACGCCTTGAGTCTTTCAATCTCGTAAAGGCTTTCCAGCTTATAACGTTATAAACTTTAGGAGTTTTATTCACCCTGTGAAATCAGGCAGGCAATTTCACATGGCAAGCTTTCAACTTTATAACTTTTTAACTTTATTCACCCCGTAAAACTCGCTTCTCTCGTCATGGGGCACGCTTTCCACTTTATAACTTTATAACTTTATAACTTTTATGTATGCAATCATTCTCTGTGGTGGCTCTGGGACTCGTCTTTGGCCACTGTCGCGGAAAAACTTTCCGAAACAATTTTTAAAACTGTATAGCGATTTTTCTCTTTTGCAGGAAACTTTTTTACGGATGCAGAAAGTGATGCCAGCCGAAAATATTTTTTTGATAACAAATAAAGAAAATTATTTTAACGCCTATAATCAACTTCGGGATATTTATCCGGAGCTTACTGAAAAGCAAATAATTACGGAGCCTGTTTCGCTTAATACGGCGCCGGCAATTGCTTTGGGGATGAAATATTTAGTAGCAGAAATTGGCGTCAAAGAAGATGAACCTGTGATGATTTTGCCGGCTGATCACTATATCGGAAAACCGGATATTTTTATTGCGGTTGCAAAAAACGCCATCAGCAAAGTTGGCGATCACATTGGCACGCTTGGGATTACACCACTTTCGCCTGAGACAGGCTTTGGTTATATTAAGAAAGGTAAACCGGTGGAGGGTTATTTTAGCGTGGATGCTTTCGTGGAAAAACCAAGTAAGGAAATTGCGCAGCAGTATTTGCAGTCTGGGCAGTACGTTTGGAATTCTGGGATGTATCTTTTCAATTTCCAAACTTTTGCGGGTGAGCTTGAAAAATATGCCCCAAAACTTTTTAAAGCTTTTGAAAAAAATTATGTCGAATTTGCTAAAAGTTTCGGAACGCTTGAGGCTGAGCCCATTGATACCGCTATTTCGGAAAAATCCTCCAAGGTCATTGTGTTTGAAGGGGATTTTGGCTGGAGCGATATTGGTTCTTTTGACGCCTTGGCTGATGTATTGGGCGAAAAAGAGGCTTTGCAGAATAGGCATATTTTAATTGATAGTAAAAATGTTTTTGTGCATTCTTCGACAAACCGCCTGATTACCGCCATTGGGGTGCAGGATTTAGTCGTGGTGGAAAACAATGATTGCATCCTAATCCACAAGCGTGGCCAAAGTGAGGATGTAAAAAAAGTTGTTAATTATTTAAAGGAACATAATTATAAAGAGATTCAACATAATATCGAAGTGCAACGACCCTGGGGGAAATACGAAGTTCTAATTGAGGATAAAAACCATAAAGTAAAAAAAATTACGGTTTATCCTGGCGCCAGTTTAAGCTTGCAATCGCACCGGCATCGCTCGGAACACTGGGTCGTCGTGAAAGGTACGGCGAAAGTACTTAATGGGGAAAATTCCTTAGTGTTACATGAAAACGAAAGTACTTATATTTTAGCCGGAGCTAAACATCAACTGGCAAACCCAGGCAAATTAAATCTCGAAATTATTGAGGTGCAAACGGGGGATTATTTAGAGGAGGATGATATTGTTCGTTATAATGACATCTATGGCCGCTAAAAATGGGTCATTCTTAGCTGATAGCTTTCGGAAATTAAGTCAGAAATTTTTACTTCGCTCGTTTACTTTTTAGAGCCCACGCTTGACCGAAAAAATGGTCAAGCGTTTGGACTCTCTGTCGAGACTATGGCCCAAAAGGCAAACAAGTTCGTAAATATTTAGAGGTAACCTTCGGTTAGAACTGAATATTACCCAGAACCCCTGCCTAGGTTTCTTAAGAGCTATCTCATGACTGGTTTTAATTTATTAAAAGAGGTATAATAAAAGTAAGAATTTTTTCGCGATGAGGAAATTTATTGTGGTTATGTTTTTAGATTGTAGTTAGAAAAATGCAGAAACAGTTAACACAAAAAAGAAAAAAGTTTTACGGAAAAAAGAAAGATAGTTTCGTAAAACGAGGATTGTTTAAGGAAAAGGCAACGCATGGGCAGACGCTTGTTTTTTTGGTGGACTTTTTTAAGAAGAAGCGAAAGATTCGGCAGACCTTAAGCCAAAGTGCGGTTAATAAAAAGTTTTTTTCAGTTAGAAAGTCTTCAAATACAAAAGAAAGCATAGTGACAAGAAAAATTGGTTTGAAAATAAATGCTTTACCTAGGCAGAAATTATTAACTGAAAAAAAACCCTTCACTGAAAAATTTCAAACGCTCTTGCGGTTATTTGTTTTCAAATCTGTTAAGGCTCAAAATAAAAAAAATAATAAAAAGTTCGTAATCAATAAGGAATCTTTGGCTGATTTTCTTATTAAGCATGAAGCTAGTCGCGAAAGTTATGGGAAAGAATATTGGCAGCGCTATTACTTTTCAGTTTGGTTAAAAAAATTTCGCAGGGTAGTTTTTAAAGTGCTGTTACTTGTCCGAGCCGCTTCTTGGCGTTTTTCGGTTTCCTTGGGCGCCCTGCTTGTAATTTTTTCGATCTTGCCAAGCGTCTTGAGCGCCCCACATTCAGCCAACGTAGCCACAATTGAAGAATGGAAGGCGGGAGCAACAACCACGGTAGACGTTAGCGATACGAATGGTTCAATTAAACTTCAGCCGGGAGGATCTTGGAATGCTCGGGTTTGGGGCGTGCCCCAAAATAATTATTCTGCCGGCGGTTTTTATAGCGGTTCAAGTTCAGTCATCGTTGGCCAAGATATTTATATTACCAAGGGTTTTGGAACTAGGACTTGGTTTCGTTATGATACGAAGCGGGACGCCTACGATTTGCTGCCAGAACTTCCTTTTTCCTTGGGAAGTGGAGCGGACTTAGGATTTGATGGAAATCAGACTATTTACCTGACTTTTGGAGCTTATTCAAAAAAGTTTTATAAATATGAGCTTACCAGTGAAACTTTTACGGAACTGCCTAATGTGCTGGATACAATTTGTAATGGTTCAAATGTGGAAAGCGATGGCACCAATGTTTTTGTTAATCGAGGTTGCGGCGCTACGGATTTTTGGAAGTTTAACGTGGCAGATAATTCTTGGGAAAATGAAGCCCCTATTACTGGTTCTGCCTCAACTGGGGCAAGTTTAGTCAAGGCTTCCAATGGCAATTTTTATATGCTTCGAGGCAGTGGGACAAAGAATTTTTATAGATATAATGCAGCATTAAATAATTGGACCACGCTTGCTAATTCTCCAGATTTTCCACGTTTCATTGGCGCAGGTTTGAACTATGAACAAAAGGGAACCTTTTATCATAATCCTACGGACAACAAGGACTATGTTTATTATCTAAACTCTTGGGTAGGAACGCCCAATAGCGGACCGGATAATGGTGTGTATGTTTATTACGCCTTTATCATGAAATATAATATTACGGATAATGCTTGGAGCTCTTGGGGTGTCTCAGACGATGCTCCCAATGGTTATTTTTATAATGCTTCGGTGCAATATAATCCAGCAGATGGGTTGATGTATGTTTTTAGAGGGGCTAGTACATATGATTTATGGAAATTTGATCCTCAAGGAGGAACGGTTGGGGTTGGAACTGGGGGCAAGTGGGTAGGTCCACAAATGGTTAATGAAGGGCAGACAACGGCTAATAGCGTAAATTCCTCTGGCACTTTAAATTCAACGCTGGGTACTGGGAGTGATTTGATTTGGAATGGCGTTACCGGGGTGGGCAGTTATTTGTATACAATCAGGGGTAGTAACACTCCCCAGTTCTTTCGGTTTGATGTGACAGCTAATACTTGGCTGGCGATGGCCTCAGCCCCTTTTTCGGCGAATACGGATATTAAGGGAACTTACGCGAATGGCTACGTTTATTATTTTAGAGGCTCAAGCTCAGGCGAATTTTATCGTTATAATGTGGCTTTAAATACTTGGTCAATTGCTGGCGAACTGGCTAGCTTACCAGCCTCGGCCACAGTTAGCGATGGAGGAACGTTGGCTTATAACGCTTCAGACGGTTATATCTATGCAACGCGCGGAGGTTCGTCTAATACTTTTTATCGCTATAATATCGGGACTAATACTTGGACAACAACGCCAACTATAGCTATACTGTCCTCAACTGGATTTGGCTTTTCTTCCCATGGAGCTGCTATTGGAAGCAGATTAGTTTCAGATGGGACAAATCTTTATGCGACCGTGGGGGGCAGTGAGAGTATGTTTTTGAAATACACAACCAGCACTAATACTTGGAGCGCGCTAACCAGGACGCCGTTCGTGCAATTTTACGGGACGGATTTAACTTTCGCTAACGGTAAGATTCATGCCTTAGCTGGTTTTTATCGCGATGAAACCTGGGAATACACCATCGCTAGTAATACCTGGCGAAAACTTCCTCCGATTAAAAGTTTTTCCTATGCCCGAGGAGCTTATAATGGTGCTTCGCTCGAGTATGTTGGAGGAAATTCTTTTTATGCAACTTTAGGCCAGGGTACGCCCGAGATGATGAGTTTTACAGCTAGCCCTGATAATTACGCAACGCAGGGAACTTATATTAGCGAGTCCCGAGATTTGACTCAAGTTGAAAATTGGGTTGCCTTTACGAAAAATGATTCGACTCCAGCAAATACAAGCATCACTTACGAAACGCGCACAAGCTCTGATGGTAAAAATTGGGATGCTTGGACAGCTATCAGCGGCACGACGATTAATTCAACCCCGAGGCGTTATTTTCAGGTTAAAATAACGCTAGCCTCTTTGGATAAAGTTAGTACCCCGACGGTTAATGATTGGCAAATTGCGTATAATAATGAAGATCAAACCCCGCAAAATCCAAGTAGTGTTAGCGCTTCATCAAAAAGAATTGGGGGTACTGGCATTTCCTCGGGCGGTGTTTATCCACATAGTCACCCTTATTTTGCTTGGACGGGGGCTAGCGATCTTGGCTCAGGGATTGCTGGTTATTACGTTTATTTTGGGCAAAATGCTTCAGCCGATCCTCAAGTGGATGGGACTTTTCAACAAACAGGATTCTTCGAAAGTAATGAACCTTTACAAACTGGAAATTATTATTTACGGATTAAAACCAAAGATAATAATGGCAATATTTCAACGGGTGCTTGGGAGGCCTTTACTTATACCTATAATGGAGTTTCGCCGACCTTGGCCGAAATAAAAACTAGTAGCGCTGAATTTAATTTAGGTACGCTTGCGGATGTTTCAGCCACAGATGTGGATGGTAGTTTACGCTTGACTCAAAACGGGGGTTTTTGGAATGAGGGGCGGGTAGCCACTTTTCCAACTTATGCCCATTATGGAACAAAACTAGTCAAAGCAACTTCTGGCGGCACAACTTATTTCTTTACGCTGGCGGGTGGAAATCGTCCTAATTTTTATCGCTATGATCCAGTAAATAATTTATGGGCTACCAAAGCCAGTGCGCTGATAAATAGCGTGGCAGTCAATATTTATTACGGTGGGTCCTTGGTAGCTGGACCGGAAGGATTTTTGTATGCGACGGCGGGAGGATATACTTCGACCTTCTTGCGTTATGATATCGCCAATGATCTTTGGCAAACAGTTTCTAGCACTCCCCAAAATCTTACTTATGGCGGAACCTTAACTTATGATGGCAGTCGGTATATTTATGCTACCCCGGGCGGGGATAATTCTTTTTTCCGTTATGATACTGTCAATAATAATTGGGTGACAATGGGAACTTTAGATTTCGGTAATCCGGAATTTACTTATCAAGCCATGAATAATGGTGGAGACGCTTTTTTCGACGGTGGAAATAATATTTATATGTTTCAAGGTGGCGGGTATCCGTATTTTGCTAAATATGCCATCAATAATAATGCTGGAACGGGAGAAGTGGCTGGCCAATGGACTTCACTGGCCGCCGTTCCAGTGGCGGTTGAAAATGGAGGTAGCGCCATCTATAACAGTCAAACCAAGACGGTTTATTTTTTCCCAGGTTGGGGCAAAAATTATTTTTATAAATATGATTTTGCTTCAGACACTTGGTCAAAGCTAGCTGATACGCCAATTACCATTGGCTATGGCGCGTCGGGGGTGCTTGACGGAAAATATTTATATTTATTAAAAGGAGAAGGCGACGTAGTTTTCTTGCGCTATAACTTAGAAGAGAATTCTTGGGAACTTCCAGCGCGCGGTATTTTTCATGAACCAAACTATTCCAATGGAAATACTTATTCTTTTGGTGGCGGAGCTGCTATGACTACGGACAGTAGCGGGAATGCTTACGTGATTCGCGGAGCTTGGGACACCCTATTTAATCGGTATAATCCGCTGACGGGAAAATCTGAGCAGCTAGCTTCTTTGCCGGTGGGCGCCGTGGATGGTGCGCAAGTTACTTATGTGGCCCAGGAAAATGCCGTGTATTACGTAACTGGTTTGAATAATTATTCCAGAAGAGCTAATGCAAAAAATAATTATTTTTTCAGATATCTGATTGCTACAAATACCTGGGAAGATTTAAGTACAAATCTGCCACCTTCTCAGCTAAGTGGTTCTGGGGTTTCTTTGATTTATGATGGTTCGCGCTATCTTTATTTAACGGCTGGAGGCGGAAGTGCTACTTGGTGGCGTTACGATAGAGCCGCCGTTTCTGGCTCGCGTTGGATGAATCACTTAGGCGTTTTAAATACGAGTTTGCCGACGATGGCAGGTTGGTCGCAGGGTGCAGGTTCAAGACTTTTATTTAAGGATAATCTTATTTATTCCACTAGGGCGCAAAGTACGAATCAGTTTTATAGTTTTAGTACGCTGACAAACACCTGGACGCGCCTGGCAGATATCCCCCCAGTTTCACCGGTGACGGTTATTAGCAATGGTTCAGCTTTAATTGATGGAGGGGATGGTTATTTATATTTAACGCAAGGCGCTAATACTGCGGGCTATTTCCGTTACAAGATTGCTAATAATAGCTGGGAAACCTTGACTTCGCTTCCAGCGCAAGTCAATTTTGGGGGTGGCGGGGCAGGCATGCTGGCGGGAAATCGAATTTGGACGATTGCCGGAAGCGGAACTAATACTTATAGCGACGGACTTTATTCTTATGTGTTGGGTAGCGCTCAAACAGGCTTTAAGCGAACCGGTGTTTATACTAGCCAAGTAATGGATTTACTTAGTGTTTATGATTGGGCAAATCTAACGGTAAATTATCAACAACCAAGCAATACTTTCGTGCTAGCTGAAACCAGGACTTCGGTTGACGGAGTCACTTGGTCAAGCTGGGAGCAGACTACGGATGAAAAGGTGCAGGGGACTAAGCATACTTATTTGATTGCTTCGCCGAAAAATGAATTTGTGCAAATTCGCCTAAGCTTTTCCTCAACGGATCAAATTTTTTCTCCAAGGGTGGATGATTTTTCGATCAACTATTATCAGGATGTTATCGCCCCAGCGAATCCTTCCGCGGTAATCGCTTATAGCGACGCTTTACAGACAACGGAGATTCAACAAGCGGATTGGCATAAAAATCCTAATCCAAGTTTTAGGTGGCCAGCCGAAGGTCAGGAAAATGGTGCCTTGGATAACGTGGGCGGTTCAGCCGTAGCTGGGTACTACGTCTATTTTGGGGAGAATGCTAGCGCAGATGCTTTCTTACTGGGAACTTTCCAGACAAGTAATACTTTTACGGCTGCCAATTTAGTTTCCGGAAAAGCTTATTATTTAAGAATTAAAGCGATTGATAATGCTAATCGGGTCCCAATTCAAAATTATGAGGCTTTTACTTATCAATACGATACTGTCGCGCCGACAAACCCAACAACCATCGAAGTAACCCCGACTGGCTATACAGCTGTCGATAATTATGCTTTTCTTTGGACGCCAGATGTGGCAGATGATTATTCGGGGGTGGCAAAATTCCAATACCGCACGGATGGCGATCCAACAAATGTTTGGGTAGAGCTTAACGACCCAACCGCTTTCCAACTAAACCTTCCAAATGAAAACCACATCGTGGGGGCTTATCAATCTGGGAAAAATAAATTTTACTTGCGGGCTGTGGATCAAGCTGGAAATGTCGCTGAGCCGATTGTGCAAGAATATTATTACAGCGCTAGTGCTCCATCACCGCCAGAAAATTTACAAGTTGCGCCACAGACTTCGCAAGTTAATTTCTTCTCCTTTTCTTGGGATCAACCGAGTTCTTTCGTGGGTGAAGCGGATAAGCTAACTTATTATTATTCGATTAATGTCCTGCCAACTCCGAACAACGTCGTAGCGACAAACGTGCGGGCGGCTGGTCCAGGCGCTTTTGCGACCCAAAAAGGTCAAAATACTTTTTTCGTGGTAGCGGCTGACCAGGCGGGTAATATTGAATATAATAATTATGCTTCAGCTAATTTTTTCGCCGAAACTTCCGCGCCTGGTGTACCTGGTAATATTCAAATTTTTGATACTTCTGATCGGGAAAATGCTGAATATAGTATCGCGGTGAAATGGATTAAGCCAATTGAATTAAATTTAGGAAATTTTGATGGGTATGTTATTTATCGCAGTGAAGATAATCTAAATTTTAGCGAAATTGCTAAAACTACAGGAAGTGCTTATGTGGATACGAAGCTGGAAAGTAAAATGTATTATTATTACATTAAAGCAAAAGACAAAACTAATAATTATTCGATTGCTTCGACGACGGTTAATCTTATTCCGACTGGACGTTATACTAGTCCGCCAAAGTTGGTCGGCGTACCGACTAATAAACTGCAATCTTTTCAAGCCGAAATTGCTTGGGTAACTGATCGCGTCGCTAGTTCTTTTGTAGAATATGGAAAAGCAATTTCCTTGGGCCAAACCACCGGGCAAGTAGATTCCCTGACGGATCATAATGTTATCGTGAAAGGACTTGAGGCTGGAACGAAATATTTCTATCGAGTCAAATATATTGATCCGGACGGAAATATTGGGACGTCCGAAATTAATACATTAGTAACCCTGCCTCCACCAACAATTTCAGAAGTATTGGTTAGCGACATTCAGCTTAATACAGCTTATGTTTCTTGGCGAACAAATACGAGTGCGACCTGTACGCTAAATTATGGCAATGGCTCAATGATGAGCATTGAAGAGGCAGCGGGCGGATCAAGTCATGTACAGAAAATTGATAAGCTTCTGCCTGCAACAAGTTACAGTATTCAAATTAGCTGCCTGGATAATGATAAAAATATTTTTAAATCCGACGAGTATACTTTTGCAACGCCAGAGGAGCCGACCGTTTCAAATGTGACGATTGAGAATAAGGAGAATGTAGATTTGCCAACCGTGGTTGTCGCTTATCAAACGAATGTGCCCACCTCGACTTATATCCTTTTTAAGGGGGCCAGTGAAAATAGTCCCCATACGTATTTAGTTAATGATCGCGTCACTGATCACAGCGCTGAAATAACTGGATTGGATCCTTCGGTGGAATATACTTTGCAGGTTTCTGGCGTGGATGAGCATAACATCCAAGCGCAAATGTTTGAGCAAAAAATAACAACTCGCTTCGATTCGCGTCCACCGCTAATTGTTACTAATCGAGCTATTGGGAAAGTAATGAGCCGAGGCAAAGGTGCCCAAGCCAATGTCTATATTCGACTAGAAACGGATGAGCCAACAAAAATAAAAATTGGTTACGCAAAGGGGATTGTGACAAAATCTTTTGAGCAAACAGCCTCAGACGATGCCTTTAATACTTACCATTTAATTACAATTCCAGCTGAAACGGGGCAAGTGTACAGTTATCAAGTTAGCGCTTTTGATGAAGCTGAAAATGTAACGACTACTGAAGCGATGACGATTGCTGTTGATCAATCGCGCGCTAACGCTACGGAAGTTATTACCAGTACTTTTCTGAATCAATTTGGCTGGATTTCAAAATTAGGTAGAAATTAAAAATAAAAAATATGGCAGAGCTTCAAAATAAAAATGAAATTGCGATTAAGGTTAGTGGGATTAAAAAAAGTTTCAACGTGGGCGGACGAGAAATTCCTATTTTATATGGGGTTGATTTTGAAATAAAAAAAGGTGAATTTGTGCTGCTGGTTGGTCCTTCGGGTTGCGGAAAATCAACTTTGCTCCATATTATTTACGGCTTGGAAGCTCCAACTGAGGGGACGGTTTACATCGGCGGGGAAGACGAATGGGCTTTTAGCAAGAATTGGCGAGCAAATTTTCGCAATGATAATATTGGTTTCATCCCCCAACAACCTTTTTGGATAAAATCGTTAACGGTGATTGAAAATATCGCTATTCCAGCGGTGATTGCAGGCAGAACTTTTCAAGAAGGGATTCAAATTGGAGCTAAATTGATTGAATTAGTGGGGATGAGCGAGTGGTCAAATCATCGGCCGTACGATCTTTCTGGCGGTCAACAACAACGCATCGCGCTAGCTAGGTCGCTCCTGCTAGATCCAAAATTTTTGATTGCAGATGAACCGACTGGTAATCTGGATCAAAAAGCCGGCGAACAACTGATGGAACTCTTACAAAATATTAGTCAAAAGTTTCAAATCACAATTTTGATGGTCACCCATAATACCGAGCAATATAAATTCGGCACCAGAATAATTCAGATGGTGGATGGAAAAATTATTTCCGATACGCCAAATAAACATAGTTATCAAGCGATTAAGGATGATTTAAGCTCAAGAAAAAATAGCAATGAAGCTAAGAAAAGTAAGTAATCATAATTTATTATTAAGTTAGGAGAAATGAAAAACTTTAATCCATTTAGAAAAGCCGAAATCCCTTCTTTGCGAAGAGAAGGAAAAGTCAAGCACATGAAAATGTCCTCGGTTCTTCTGATTGGTTATCGGAATATTGCAATTAATCGAACGCGCTCACTGTTGACAATTGGAGGTGTGAGTGTTGGAATTGGGGTTATTACTTTCCTAATTTCCTTAGGCTTTGGAATTCAAGCGATGGTTATTCGCGAGGTTACAAAAAATAATCCAACCGACATTATTGATGTTAGTAATGAAAATTTGGAAAATTTTATTGTTTTAAATGAGGAAACGATTGGGAAGATTAAAAATATTCCAGAAGTGAAAAGTGTTGAAGTGAGTGCCGACGTAGGCGGAAAATTTATTAACGGCGAAGCACAAACAGACGCTATTTTATACGGGGTTACGCCTGGCTACGTAACTTTATCGAATATGAATATCGAAGGCATTTCAACTGGCGATTTTTCTGCTTCGGCTGGCATAGTGGTTACGCCAAGATTGGCGGAGATGTTGGGTTTTGAAAAACCCCAGGATGCGCTTAGCAAGGAAGTTGAATATACAGCGGTGGTGACAAAGGATATTGTTAATCCAAATGCGGAAAATCCAACTGAGCAAACAAGCAAGAAAGTTAAAATTGTTGGGATTGTTAACGACCAATCGAAAGTTGACGCGGTTTATGCTTATGCGATGTTTGAGACGCTAAAGACTCAATATAATATCACCGCTGGTCAACGAGGGAAGATTTTAATTGGTAACCTTGAAAAAATTGATCTAGTGCGCGCCCAGGTAGAACAACTTGGGCTGGTAACTGAAAGTGTGGTAGATACTGTTAATGATATTAATTCTTTTTTCTCAATCGTGAGAATTGTGTTGATTGTTTTTGGAACGATTATTATGTCTATTTCGGCAATGGGGATGATGAATACGCTCAGCGTTTCGCTCCTGCAGCGCACCAAAGAAGTTGGAATTTTAAAAGCGCTAGGCGCTAAGCGCACAGATATTTTTAAGATGTTCATTTTTGAAGCGATTTTAATCAGTTTTTCAGGTGGTGCTATTGGGCTATTGGGCGGCTATGGGGTAGCCAAGGGGCTGAACGCCATAGTTAATTTAGTTTCAAAGCGTTATGGGATCTCAGCGACCGATTTCGTATTAGTACCAAATATGTTCATTGTTGCGATTGTTACTTTTATTGTCGTGCTCGGAATTTCAACTGGTCTTTTCCCCGCTCGTCGCGCCTCAAAAATTCACGCCCTGGAGGCATTGCGCTACGAATAGTCTTAGAATCAGTGCAAAGTTATTTTAAGGCAGCTTTCCTAAAGGGATAATTTTCCTAGCCAACTTTTTAATTTTTTGGTATAATTAAATTAATAATAAAGAAAGGTAACCCTTGAAAGATTGTTGGTCTGAGCGTAAAAGCTTTTTTAGTTTTTTGCGCTGGAATTATTTTAATATGCTAAAAAAATACAACTTAGCTTGTTACTTACTCCTTTGCTTTTGGTTAATGTTTTTTGGTATTCCTGATGCTTTCGCCGCTGCCGCAGTGCGCCCGCATTTAAAAAGAACGGGAGCAAATCTCGTGACGAACTCGGATGTCAATGGCGCGACGAGCTGGGCGCTCGGTGGGGATGCTGTCTATGACTCGAGTGTCTCGCGGGATGCGGGGACGGGGTCCCTTGAATTGACGACCCCGTATCCCAATACGGGGAATTCTTATATTCATTCAGCGTTGATTCCCGTTGTGCCGGGCAAGACATACACGTATGCGATGTATGCCAGAACCGATGCCAGTCCTTCAGATTTCTCGATGTATTATGCACGGTTTGATGAGAACATGAAGAGTCTTGGAAACGGTAACTCTTTCGTGACGGCGGTTTCGGCTGAAAATAAATGGCAAGAAAATGTGACGTTCGTAACGCCGGACGCCAATACACACTTTATCTATCTGAAAATTGTCAGAGGGCAAGCTCCCCGAGTTGATGGCCATATTTGGCTTGATAGTATCTACTTTGGTGAAGGCATCGGTTTTGAACAGCCCCCGACCCCGAAAGTACCTTTTGAAGGAACGGGAACACGGGTTGATGAACTCGGTAATGTGGAACTCTTTAAAAATGGAGCCTGGGAACCGTTTTTTCCGATTTGTGTGTACGGGGATAATTATGCCGACGCAAATATATATTCCCAACAGGGTTTTAATTGTTCGATGTGGGGGTCGGTTGCTTCTACCGTACAAGGGTACAAAAACGCCGTTTCGAATTTCAATCCGGACGGGATGTATACCGGTTTCGATATTTCTGGGTATGTGGAGCCGTCACATAGTTATTACAACGACACTACTTTATTGAGCCAACGCCTCACTCAAATCAAAGATGCCGGCCTCATGGACCATCTGCTTTGGTATTACTGGGATAATGAAACCGATCACACGGTGTACACTACCTGGAAAAACATCGCTGATACCATTAAGGCGGTTGATATCGATGTGAATGGAAAGCGAATGCACCCAATTTATGCCTTGGATGGGTATCCGGGTCTAGCAAAGATGTATTCAAAAGATACCCTGACGGATATTGTCGGGGCGTACATGGGCAAGGGCCACAGTGGTACGGGTCCTGGGCCTAATGGCTTAACTATTTTAAATAATAGCGACCAACAAGTCAGCCCAGCTGTCGTTGGGCAAATTAATATGGATACTCCTGATTTATTATCCTCCGCCGTGTGGCGTCGGCGTTTTTACGATGTCATTCTTTCAGGTGGCAAGGGGATTGGCTGGTGGCGGGATTGCGTGGCGGATATTTCTTGCCCAAATTATGCCGGTCTCGTCCCCTTCGCCCAAACCGGCCTCTACACCGAACTCCCCAAACTCCGCCGCGAAATCGACGCCATGATGCCAATTATCCGCGAGCCAGACTGGACGGACTGGTCCTTTGCTTCCTCCGACGCGACGCTTCGTTACGGCACGCGCGAGCATAACGGGGAAGGATATTTGATTGTCCTCAATACCCAAGACACCCCTGTCACAACAACTCTTTCAACCACAGATTTACCTTACGTGCCAACCCTAGTAGCTGACTATTTTACAAATAGCCAGGTAGCTACTTATCAAAATTCGCAATTTACGATCAGTCTCGAAGCTAACGCCACTGCCGTTTACAAACTCCCGCGTCCTGAACCCTCCGTTTTTGCCAATGACTCTCTCAAAGTCGCCAACAAAAAAGTAACTTTCGGCCAAGCCAAAAAAATTAATACCAAAAGTAAAACTATCTCTTTCAAAGGAGCCAATAGCCTCATCGCCAACGGCTCAGTCCAGCTTTATCGCGGTGGCACCTTAGTGCAAACGACCCCGGCTGATGCTACCGGTGCTTGGAATATTAAAGTAAAAGAAAAAAAAGATACCACGGTTACTTTTTACCTGCGTTATCTCGATGGAGCTGGGACGGAACTCGGAACTTCCGCTGGTTACAAAATTAAAATTGATACCCAGAAACCTAAAATTACCAACCTGCCAATTTTCCTAACGAAAACTAAGGGCGCTAAAATCTGGTGGGAAGCTAAAGACAATATTAAAGTAACTAGCTATAAAATATCTTTCCTCGGTAAAACAAAAACGACGAAAAGTAAAGCTTTTACTATTCCGCTTGATGCGCCCGCAGGTCTGCATATCTTGAATCTAAAAGCTTTAGACGCAGTAGGTAATAGCGTAAGTCGGATGGTGACGGTGAGGGTAAAATAAAACGGAT
>CAIPMZ010000046.1 GCA_903866285.1 uncultured bacterium | reverse complement strand
CTGTCGCTCGCATGGCCTAAAAAGCAAACAAGCTCGTAAAAATTCAGAGATAACCTCTGGCTGGAACTATTTATTGTGCATGACCCAAATATTTTTTATAAATTTTTATAAATTTCTTTAGAACTTTTCGGGGTTGAAATTTTTAGCTTAATCTTTTTTCCAGCGATATCCTGGAGAGCCTTAACCGTGATTTTCTTTTTCTCTCCTAAGCCAGCCGTGGTATCTCCTTGAGAAAGGGGATTTTTATCGACTGAAATTTCCCAATGAAAATTCTTTTCGCTACTATGATTTTCAATGATAAAGGAAAGGTCATTTGTTCGCGGGTCAGCAAAATAAATACTCCACCAGGACTTACCGTAGTTATAATCTTGCTGTTGCTGCTGCGTATAAGCTAAATAGAAAAGACAGCCTAAAAAGAAAAGGGCAAGCGCGAGGATAACTTTTTTAGGGTAGGTCATAGATGTTTGCATTTATTTGCGGAGATAAATATTTATTTCATCGTTAGCGTAAATTTGCCAAAAGGCGGAATTTTTTTGAAATTGAACGGCGTCATTTTTACTGCTAACCATTACAAAATTAACGTTAAGGTCAGTAAAACATTTCTGACTATCGGGAGCGCTAGGGTTAGAAAGCATATTGAGCGTGCATTTTTCGTTGCGGTCGATCCCGTTCTCATAACGCTCAAGGTTGGCTCGGTAAAGTGGAAAATTATAATCCTGCATTAGGAAAACTTTAGTCCAGGCATCAGCTTTAATGTAAATATGGTCACTTTCAACTTGGTCGCCAGGGGCAAGCTTACTGGCTAGAAACTGCGAAGCGTTAAAAGTTTGATTAATAACTTTAGGGGCAGTGGTTTGGGTAAGATTTGCAACATTATCGAAAAAACCAGCGGTAAGTAAATACGCTACGGTTAGACTAAGCGTATAAAAGAAAAGGGGAGCCTTAATGAGCAGCTGGTGTTTCTCGTGTTTATTTGTTTGAAAAAATAAAGCAACTAAGCAGAAAGAAGCTGCGATTGAAAACGGATAAGTCCCATAATTGGCTACGCGCGCCGAAGGGATCCCGATCTTAATCAATTGCGGAAAAAGTGAAATGATTGTGATAATGCCAATCCAACCGGCTAGGATAAAAAGCTGGAAGGGTAGTTGCTCGTAGGTAAAGTTAGTTTTTTGACTTCGAGTTTTTTTAATTAATAAGTAGCCGAGGATTAAAATTCCAACGATGGCTAAGGCTAGCCTAGGTTCGCCAAGAGCGTCTTTGAATTGCGTTAGGGTTAGGCCAGTGTGTTCTATTTTCTTCGGAGCTCCGACCACATTTTTAATCGCTTGGTTTGTAATGTAGGTTGGAGTATAAACGGTAAAAGCAAAGCTTAAAATAAGTAGCAGGGAGCCTAGAACTGGTAAAGAAAAAAGCATTTTTGACCAAGTTTTAAGGAGTGCTAGTGCATTTTTAAAATTAAAAATCAAAACCAATAAAATGCTAAGTAAAAGCGAAAGGGTAAATAGAAAAGCGGTTAAGTGATGGGTATAAAAAAGATTCATTGTCGAAACTAACGCTAGTACTAGTAGGACCTTATTTTTTTCGCGCACCGCTCGTAAGAAAAAATAAAGCGCCAGCGGTAAAAGTAAATTTCCAACAATGTTACCAATCACGCCGCCACTGATAAACTTAGCTTGCGGTGGCGTAATCGCAAAAAGCGGCCCAAGTAAAAAGAGGGTAAAAATAGCAATGGTTACTTTTTCTTTATTTTTTTCAAAAAGGCGGAGGGTTAAAATAAAAATCGCTAGCAGGGAAAAAATGTTAAGAATAAAAAGCACTAGCGCTGGAAAATAGGAAATTACGCTCAGCCCTGAAATTAGCGCAACGGCTGCAAAAATTAAATGTTCGCCAATAATAAAGTCGCTAATGTTTTGAGGTTCGCTGATGGCGTAGGTTGCGCCACTGGTAAGGATATTTTTTTGTTGATAATTAGGAATTTCGCCTTTTTGGACAATTAGATTTGTCCAATACATATGATGCCCTAAGTCTGTGGCGGAAGGTAAGATAGAGTCTTTGAGGTAAAGCGTTCGAAAGAAGATAGCCAGGCCCAGGATAAGGCAAGTCAGGAGAATTTGTTTTTTTGAAAAAATTAGACTATCCGTGCCTGGGTAGTTAGGTTTTTTTCGAAAGAAGATTTTTTCCAATAAAAAGCAAAGTAAGGAAAAAAAGCCTATTGTCAGTAAAAGGCTCCAACGCGTGAGGCTAATTTGCAAAGCTCCTAGAATTAGCATTAAGGAATTTGAAACAAAGATACTGAAACCAACCGAAAGCACCGTTTCTTCTAATTTTGTAAAAAAGCCAAATTTAGCGTTAAGTGTTCTGGTTAAGAAATAACCCGGCCAAAAAAGCACTACCAGGAGCGAAAAGTAAAAAGCAAATTGGGAAAATAAAAATAAAAACATAAAGTGTAAATTTTAATCTACTAGTTTAAGCTCGGAGAATTCATGGGTATGTGAGAAATAAATAATTATATAGAAATAAATAGAAATATGCTTCGCGAAATAAAATTGAAATAAATTGTTTCTTATTTCTACTGTATCTCTATTTTCTTTCTACTGTTTTCTCTATTTCAGTTAGATATTGTTTGGCGATATTTTTCCATTGATAATTTTTAAGCACAAAATCTCTCGCCCGCTGGCCAAAAATTTCTCGCGGACTTCCGTTTAGGAATAATGCTTCAATCTTTTGAATGAAGGCCTCGGCGTTTTCCGGAGGAACTAAAAAACCATTTTCTCCTTCAGTGATAGCGTCTTTAAGACCTTCAAGATTTGAAGCCAAAACTGGCAGACGACAGGCGCCAGCCTCAATTACGGAAATGCCAAAACCTTCCATGTCACCAGCAATTTTAATGTTGGGTTGCACGAAAAGATCGCAAGTTACCCAAAGCTGGTTGCGGACGTCGTCGCTTACATAGCCGAGGGCTAAAACGCTGGTGCTTAAGTTTTTTTCTGCAATTGCGCTGGTTACATTTTCTTTATCTTTACCATCGCCTGCAATGACGTAGATATATTCCGCAGGTAGCGCCGGCATTACATTTCGAATAAACCAAGCCACACCCTTGCGTTTAGCGAGTCGACCAGAAGTCAGGAGAATTTTTTTGTTTGCTATGGAAATGCCCAGAATTTTTTCTAAATCAGCGCGAGTAGCTTTGGTTAAATTTTTTTCGGTATCGACACCGTTAGGAATAAGGACGATTTTTTCTTTCTCAACTCCGGTTGCGATTGCAACCCTTATAGTTTCATTGCCAACAGCGATAAATTTATCAAACTTAGGCATAAAGATTTTTGTCCAAAAGGTCTGGTAAAGAAAAACTAAAAGCTTTTCATACCAAACTCCAAGTGAAGCGGAATTGTAGTTAATATCAAGCCCGTGGATTACGCAGAGCGTTGGTTTTTTCGAAAATAGCTTTAAGATCCAACTATTGATAGCTAAAATTCCGCTCCCAAAAAGGACGACATCGTTTTTAGGTAGTAGCCAAAGCATTTTTATAAGAGCGTAGGGCGCAAAAATAGGCAAAAACCAACGACCACGCGTATTGGCGATAGTCGTAACTTCGGCTAATTGACCAAGCCACTTTGAAAGTTCAAAATTATGGCTCTCGACTCCGCCAACAGTTGGTGGATAAGCATGCGAAATGAAGATGATTTTAAGCTTTTGCATATAAATAAATTATAGCTTAAAGGGGGATTAATTTCAAGCAAAAAAGATGCTTTATGACTAGCATCTTTTTAAGCTTATGTTGTGGTAATCTTTTTAGGGTGGTATGTGATATATGGGTCTAGCTAAAAGTCACCTTTGAATTTTTACGAGCTTGTTTACTTTTTAGGCCATGCGAACGAGAGAGAGCTAAGCGTTTGATCATTGTTTTCGGTCAAGCGCGGGCTCTAAAAAGTAAACAAGCGAAGTAAAAATTTCTGACTTAGTTTCTGAAAACCATAATTTACTTATAGCCCACTCTTTTTATTTTTTGTATTTTTCCGTTTTCAATAGATACATTTGTTCTTCGGTTAAATTGCGGTTTGATTTAATCATATCAGCAATTAAGGCGAAAACTAAAAATTGAATTCCAACGAGCAGTAAGGTAATACCGGCTAAAAGATAATTTCGATGAGCCGTAATTTTAAAATCCTGGAAATAGAGAGAGCCAAAATAGATAAAGAAACCAAGGGAAATTAAAATTAGAAACAGCGCCGGAATTCCAAAAAACTTCATTGGCCGCACGTCGCGAACCGCTTTGATAATAATCTTAAAGCCATTGTTAACAAATTTAAAAATAGATTTGGTAATTTTCGATTTACGGTCAGCAAAATAAGTAACCTGAATTGGAACCCATTTAAGTTTTAAATTTTTTCCAATCGCGTCAATAATGGTTTCTTGCGTGTAAGTAAAATTAACGTTAGTTAAATTAAAACGTAATAAGGTTTCTCGATTATGGGCGCGAAAACCGCAAGTCAGGTCTTCAGTCTTATAATTTAAAAAGAAGCCAACCACTGAGGCTGCAAAACGGTTTAAAAAGCTCTTGATCCAGGGAATATTTTTAGCTGCTAAATGACTGAAGCGGTTGGCGATAACCATATCATAACTACCCTCTAAGATCGGGGTGAGCAGTTTTGGAATATCATTAGGATTAAATTGTCCATCCGCATCGATGTTGACCATAATATCGGCGCCGTTTTCCAATGAGCTTTCCACTGCTTGTTTAAAGGCGTAGGCCAATTTGCGATTAGGTTTATAAGAAACAACTAAATCGGCGCCAGCTTCTTTCGCTACGCTGGCGGTATTATCGGTTGAGCCATCGTCAACAACTTGAATAAGTTTTTCGGTTAGTACGCTACCCGCTTTTGAATAAAAGTCTAACTGAAAACTTGCTTTAATTTTTTTAATTGTAGCGCCAAGGTCTTTTTCTTCATTATAGGCGGGAATATTGACGATTAGTTTCATAGCTATTTCTTTTTAAGAATTAACTCCGGGTTAACACACTTTAAATCACACTTTGCGTTCTTAGCGCCATTTTCAAGCATCTTTTTTGAACAATCGCTAAGGGTTTGTTGACAACGGCTGGTGCTTTTATTAAAATAATTTAAATTTACCTCATAGCCAAAAAGGGGAAGAGCTAGATAAATAATTACCGTGATACCCGCCACCCAGACGATAAATTTTAAGAAATGAAACATAAAAAATGAAAAATGCAAATCTCAAAATGGAAAATTTCGGAATCGCTATATAATATTTTAAAAATATGAGCGAAGCGAATATTAAAATTTTGATTTTTGATTTTTAAATTTTGATTTATTATTATCTCCCTATTCCTTTATAAATTATACCATTTTTTTCAAGCTCTGTTTTGGCTAAACAGTTTTTACCGTCGATGATAATTCGGACACTGTGTTCTTTGAAGAGGCTTGGTGCAAGAACTTTAAATTCGTTGTGATCAGTTGCGATAATGATGGCGGTGGATTTTTCCAAGATAGCTTCCAGTGATTCTTCCGTCGAATAGCTTGGGGTATGCGGATCAAAAGTGAGAACCTCGGCTCCGTGCTTTTCGAGATGCTTAATAATCTGCATTGAAGGCGATTCGCGTAAATCAGCCACATTAGCTTTATAAGAAATGCCTAGAAGCCCTACAACAGTTCCATTTAAAGGTAACTTTATAGTATTTAGGGCGTCTTGCAACAATTCAACGGTATATTCTGGCATTGAATTATTAATTTTGCGAGCAATCTTTAAAAATTCATGATCAAAACCGGAAGCCTTTGCGCGTTCGATTAAATAATAAGGGTCAACTGGAATGCAATGTCCACCAACTCCGCAACTTGGCCAATGAGGCATAAAAGCGTAAGGCTTGGTTGATGCTCCCTTGATTACGTTAACAATATTAATACCTAGTCGGTCGAAAGATTTAGCCAGCTCATTAACAAAGGCAATGTTAACATCTCGAAAAGAGTTTTCCATAATTTTAACCGCCTCAGCTTCCCGAATCGTTTCCATTGGCATGATGCTAGCCTCAATGATGTCTTCATAAAATTCCAACGCTAGCGCTAGGCCCGCCTTTGTAAAAGAGCCAACGACGCGGGGGATATTAGTAACGTTCCATTTTGGATCGCCGGGATTGATGCGTTCTGGTGAATGGGCGAGCTCATAATCTTTGCCGACGACATAGCCAGCTTTGGCAAAAATCGGCTCAACAATTTCTTCGCAAACTCCAGGATTAATAGTAGATTCAACGACGACTAATTGGCCAGGTTTTAGATTAGCGACAATGGTGGCGATCGCTGTTTTTACGGGTTCAAGATCTGGAAAGAAATTTTCATCAACCGGAGTTGGAACGCAGACAAGGACGATATCCGCCTTTGAAATGATAGTTGGGTCGTTGGTGGCGGTTATTTTTACTTTCGGTAAATTTGTCTCTAAGAATTCTTCTTTAATCGGGCTCTTGCCAGCGTTGATAAGTTCATTTTTCTTGGCGTCATTTTCGAGGCCATAAACGGTATAGCCTTTTAGGGCGCTTTGAACGGCCAAGGGTAAACCTACATAACCTAATCCAATAATGCAAATAGATTTTTTTGCTTTTTCCATGATAGTTTAGTTAAGATTAACTCCTATTTATCTTAGAACAATTGCTCAAATTGTACAAGCACGCCAGGCTCAATTTTTTAGCTAGGCTTTTTAATTTGGACAATTTCTTGTATACTATCTATAGAGAGGGAGGCAATAAAATATTTAATTTAATTCAAGATTACTTCTAAATTATGCGTATTGGTATTAACGCTTCGTTTCTGCGGAAACAGGGCACTGGGCTAGGACAAGTCACGGCTAATTTTTTAAAGGAATTAGTGGATTTTGAAAGCATGCAGGCTGATTTAGCCGTGGCTAAAATAAAAAATCAGGAAATTAAGGAAATTGAAGTCATCCTATATCTCGAAGAAGATGCAAAATTAAAATTACCAAAGAAGACTACTTTGTCGGCAGTTAAATTTAGTAAGCAAGTTTTCCTGCCAGCTTATAAGCGGGATGATTTAATTCGTAAAATTTGGTGGGAAAAATTTTTATTGCCGCAAAAGGTTAAGCAGGATAAGTGCGACATTTTTTTAAGTCTTTATCAATCAACCACAATTTTAACTGGAGAGACGAAACATCTAATGGTGGTGCATGATTTAATTCCGAAGTTTTTTCCAAATTATCTTAATAATTGGCGCAAGAAAATTTATCAAAACTTAGTTGAAAAAGCAATTAAAAAAGTTGATAAGCTGATTGCTATTTCGCATCGAACCGAAAAAGACCTTATTACTCAGCTCCAAATCGATCCTAAAAAAATTACCATTTCTTATATTGATGTGGATCCGATTTATAAACAGCAGTTTAGCCCGGCGCAACTCCAAAAAGTGCTAAAAAAATATAAGCTTGAACCAGGCTATCTTTATAGTGGGGGAGGCTTAGAGGTACGAAAAAATGTGGAGAGTGTTTTGCGCGCGTATAAGTTATTATTAGCCAATGTAACCGGCGCTGAAAAAATTCCGAAGTTAGTTATTTTCGGTAAACTACTTCCGCAGCTCGCACCCCTGGTGACAGATGTGGAAAAACTTATTGGCGAACTTGGCTTAGCAAAGCAGGTTGTTTTACTTAATCAGGTTCCGCAGGCTGACCTGCCAGCGCTTTACGCTAGCGCGCTGGTTTTTATTTACCCTTCTTTTTATGAGGGTTTTGGCCTTCCGATTTTAGAGGCAATGAATCAAGGCACGCCGGTGATTACTTCAAAAACTTCTTCGCTCCCAGAGGTTGGCAGAGATAGTGTGCTTTATTGCGATCCGAAGGACGTGGAGGATTTAGCAATGGTGTTGAAAAATGTTTTAGCTAATAATCACCTTAAAATTGCGCTTTCGCTAAAGGGCCGAGAACGCGCAGCGCATTTTTCCTGGGAGAAGTTTGTCAGAAAGTTTTTAAATATTATCGGAGAAATGAAATAAGAAAATTGTTATTGCGATCCGCCCAGGGCGGAGTGGAAAATAGTGAGCAGGGCAACGCCCTGGATTGCTTCGGGTGATTACACCCTCGCAAAGACAGATTAAAAAAATGCAAAACTATTTTCAACAACTCGCTAAGCAGTTTTCTAAAAATCCAACCAAGGCTTATTTGCTTTTAGCTAATTTTATTTTGACGATTTTTGCAATTTGGTTTGCTAATCTTGGATTGTTGCCTTTCCAGAAGCTAGGAGATTTTATTTTCTTTATTGTTTTGGTTTTAGTTTTTGCGCTCTATCGTCCAGGCTGGGCCTTCGTGCTCTTTATTGGGGCCCTTGCTTTGGAAAATGTTAATTTAGCGCCAACTTCAATTGGCTTTATGCTTAGGCCTTATCAATTGTTGGGTGCTTTAACTTTACTTAGTCTTTTTGTGCGTCAATTAATCGGTCGACAGGTCATAACTCTCCCGAAATTTAGTTGGGCAGACGCGCTCCCACTTCTTTTCGGGTTAGGCGGTTTTTTGAGCGCTTTAGGTGGGATGGAAAGAGGCTTAAATTTAAAACAGGCCATCATTGCAACTTCTTTCGTCGCGCTTTATTTTTTAGTGCGGATTTATGTGCAATCACTTGCTGAGCTTAAAAGAATAATACCTTTTTTCCTAAGTAGCGGTTTAGTTGTCGCTTGCTACGCGATTTGGCAAAATTTGCATCCGGCACTCGAAGTGATGCCAGGTAGGCCAAATAGCACCTTCACTGAGCCTGATTGGTTGGGAGTTTACCTCACTTTTCTTTTAGCTTCACTGCTTATTTGGCTTTTTTATATTTCTAAGAATTATAAAGAAAAAGAAAATCACTTAATTTTTAATTTTCAATTTTCAATTCTCAATCAATTTTTCAATGTCCAAATTTTAAAAAAATTAGTTGTTTACATTTTTTTATTGATTGTAACTATTACATTAATGTTGACTGTTTCCCGCAGTGCCTGGTTGGGCGCGCTGGTAGTTGTTTTGGCTTTTCTGAAACTCGCTTTGATTTATGGTGAAACTTCTTTGAAAAATAATGAAGCAAGTGGTTTTTGGTCAAACATTAGCTTGGCTATTAAAAAACCATGGCATTGGAAAAAGTTTTTTGCTGCGCTGGGCAGTTTGGTTTTAGTTGTTGTTTTAAGCCTTGGAATTATTTATGTTTTTCAGCTAACTACTTTTCAGCTTGGTAGTCGCGCCCAATCAACAGGCGGACTTCAGAAAATAACTGTTGCTTGCCAAGGCGGGCTAGATGTCGTGGTGCCTGAAAAAATAGCGAGTGTGGAAGAGTTAGCTAATTACCAATGTCGACATATTAATTTAGAAGAGATTGAAAAAGAAAAAAAACTTGGCAAACTTATTTTAGAAGTTTATCGCCCAGATCCTAACGTTAATATTCGCGCCAAAATTTATGCTTCGGTTTTTGAACAAATTAAAAGCCATCCAATTTTTGGCATTGGCTGGGGGAGTATTGGAAAAGTGTTAGGTCAGGATGCGCGCGGAACAGGACTTAATGCTAGTAATATCTTCCTAGAAGTTTGGTTAGGTGCTGGGCTACTAGGCTTTTTAGCTTTTGTGATTTTGCTGGCTTACTTGCTGGGGCTTAGCTATCTTAAGCTAGTTAAATCAGCTGCCAATGACGTTGCGAGCTTATTTG
Organism: uncultured bacterium; assembly: GCA_903866285.1. Classification (GTDB taxonomy): domain Bacteria; phylum Patescibacteriota; class Minisyncoccia; order Moranbacterales; family GWC2-37-73; genus CAIPMZ01. Next base: position 303 of record CAIPMZ010000046.1, on the reverse strand, counting down.
TTTTTTTTGGCCTGGTTGCTATCATCATCCCAAATCTATTTAACTCCGGAATTTTCCTTGGTTTCCTCTGGGCTTATCTCGCAATCGCCATTAGCTTGTTGACGCTAAAGAAGTAAAATGAAGAAAATTATCGAGTTTGGAATTTATTTGTTGATTTTTTTACTGCCTTGGCAAACGAGGTGGATTGTTGAAGCTGGGAAAATAAAGGGGGGAGCGAGCGAATATTTAACGTATAGTCTTTATGGGGTTGATTTTTTATTAATAGGATTATTTTTTTTAGCCTTATTTTATTTTCATAAAAGT
>CAIPMZ010000045.1 GCA_903866285.1 uncultured bacterium | reverse complement strand
TTTGGACACTTTTTTTATTCAGCATAATAGATGATTTACAATTATGTCTTCTATTGTACTCCAAATCGCCATTTTTATCCTTACATATTTTTAATTAGTCCCCAAATTCAAAAGTCCAAGATCAAGAATCTAAAAGCTAATGAAGCTATAAGCTAATTTACTGTCTACCTCCAAAATACCACCCCAAAACTTCCTGCGTGATTGGCAGGGCGCTGGAATGACCCTCGCCGCCACCTTCGACCAAGACTGCCATCGCAATTTGCGGATTATCATAAGGCGCGTAAGAAACAAACCAGCCATGCGTCTTCCCAGCGGTTCCATATTGAGCCGTCCCGGTTTTTCCAGCTACGGCCACTGATAATTCTTTTAATGTTTGGGCAGTTCCAGCTGTGACAGTTTTGCGCATACCTTCTTGAGCAACTTTTAGGATCTCTGGCGAAATAAAACCAGTTCTAATTTTTTTCGGATTAATATTTTCAACCTCGCCCGTACTTTTTTTAATTTGCGCGACCAAGTGGGGCTCATATAAAGTCCCTCCGTTAGCAATCGCCGCGGTATAGTTAGCTAGTTGCAATGGGGTGGCTGTCACATAGCCTTGTCCGATTGAAGCGTGATAACTGTTACCGATATACCATTTTTCTCTAATCTTATCTTGTTTCCATTGCTCGCTAGGAATAAGCCCGGCGGCTTCCCCGCCAAGATCAATCCCAGTCGGACTACCAAAACCAAAAAGGTTATAATATTTTTTCATCGTGTCCATGCCTAAACCCTTAATGTTTCCATAGCCGCCCCCAATTGTATAAAAGAAAATATCATTACTCTCAGCAATCGCGGTGCGAACATCACTCGGCCCATGTGCTTTCCAGTCACGAAAACTGAAACCGCCCACATTAAGAACCCCACCAAGTCCATCAATAATAGTTGAGGGCGTAATGGTTCCTTCTGAAAGTGCGCCGGCCACAATCGCAGGCTTAATGGTCGAGCCCGGCGGATACTCACCAGAAATTGCCCGGTTAAAAAGGGGTTTATTTTCATCCTTGATTAAACTAGAATAATCTTCCGCGGAAATTTTCTTAGCAAATAAATTATTATTATAACTAGGTAAATTAACTAGCGCTAAAACTCCGCCAGTCCGCGGATCAATCGCTACCGCAGCAGCTGTCTTCGTTCCGGTTTTTTCTAAAATACCACTGATGCTGTCATAGAGTTTTTTTTGCAACTGAGCGTCAATATTAAGCACCAGATCACTCCCTGGTTTTGGATTTACAATCCCAACCTCACGCTTAGCATTGCCGGCCGAATCAACTTCGATTTGATTTGCCCCATGCACCCCGCGCAAGTCACTTTCATAAGCTTTTTCAAGCCCTTGTTTTCCGACATAATCAGTTAGTAGGTAGCTACTGTCTTGCTCAAGCTCGCTCTGCTTTATTTTTCCTTCGTAACCAAGGATGTGCGAAAAAATTTGAGCGTCAACATATTGCCGGATAGCCGTTTTTTCAATAAAAATTCCAGGTAACTCATTTCCTTTTTCTAAAATATTTAGTAACTCGTCTTGGGAAATATCTTCTTTTATTAAAATAACAGCTGAGGGATTATCGCTACCACTTTCTAACCTAATTTGAATATCAGCCTGATTCATATTTAAAATCAATGCCAAGCTTTGAGAGATTTCCTGCAACTTACTATTTTCGGCTGGCAAGGCCGCTGGGATTGAAACGATATCCATACTTGGAACATTACTAACTAACGCAGTTCCGCTGCGATCAAAAATTCTTCCGCGTGGAGCTTTAATTACGACTGACCGGATACTGTTACCCCGAGCTATTTCTTGATAATAAGCGCCTTTTAGCACCGTCAGGAAAATAACCCTGCCAGCCAAAATAACCATGAAAAAAATAATCAGCCACCACAAATAATCCAACCCTTTTTTTCCCAGCCCTCTTTCCATCTTGGCTGCCTCTTTTTCGGTAGCGGTCAAGACATAATCCTCAATTTCCATACCAGCATACCGATGCAAAATATTTTTCTTTTTTCGCTTCATAAGAATGTTTTCTTAAACTTTTTAAGCGCGCTCAGCCAAAGAAAAAATAATACCGCGTTACCCCCCACTTGGAAAATAAAGTCTTTAAAACCGCCAAAGACTTGAAAAAAATTAACTGCCTGACTGCCAAGCATGAGGAAAAAAATAAAAAGACTTTTTGAGATCAGTGTGGCGGCAATGACAAAAAAAACCAGCAACAGCATCCCGACACCCTTAATTTCAACCGAAAGCCTCCGCGAAAAAAAACTAACTGCGTAAATTAAAAGTAAAAAAATTATCACATGCTGACCTAGCGGCGTAAACGAAGCGAGATCATAAAGTGCGCCAGCGATAATCGCCCAACTTAAAGCCAGGGCAAAACCATCCAGTACTGCCATAGCCAACACCAACATCAGCACGGCATCCCCCATCGCACCTGGACTAATTAGCCCAGGTAAAAAACTTGACTGCATTAGAAGCGCCAAAAAAATAAGTCCGAAATAAAAAAGCTTTTTTTTCATTTTTTAAAATTATTCAATACGGAATTAATTAGATTAGTACTGCTTTGCGCAGAGGGACTAAGTCCCCAATTAGGGACTTAGTCCCTTCCGAGCTGAGACACCTTAGCTTAATTTAGCATCCCGATTTTAAGCTAGGCTTATTTATCCCCCAGCACCACAAAAACGAACTGCAATTTTGAAATTTGAACTGGCGACATGATCGTAGCTTGTTGAAATAAATGATCGTCAGAAGAATGGACATCTTGGACAGTTCCCACGTAAAGACCCCTAGGTAACTCACCCCCGATACCAGAGGTAACTACCTCATCTCCGCCTTGAATCGAATCAGTTTGCAAAATCATATCAAAAGTTATACCTAAACCATATTCGCCCCTAGCCACACCCTTAGCCCCCGCCTGGGTAGTGGCCACATTAATAACACTTCTTGGATTTGTCAGTAAAATAATTTTTGCATTTTTCAAAGTAACTTCGCTAACCCGTCCAACCAAGGCACTTTTAGAAATTATAACTGGCATACCTTCGGTAATTCCATCGTCAGACCCTTTATCAATTTCAATCCAATTTCCCATCCCATTTGGATCTTGACCAACAATATTGGCAGCCAGCAATTTAAACTGATCTCTTGGTAATAAACCTAACTGCTTACGTAAATCGTCATTTTCATTTCGCATATCAACCAACATTGCTTGCTCTTGCAAAAGACGTTCATTTTCATTGATAAGTTTTTTATTTTCTGCTTTTAGCTGTCCAATTGAACTTATAAATTCACCCGTCCCTTTGATAGCGGCCGAAGTGGTATAAGCAATTTTCTGAAAAGGTGAAAAGCCGGCAAGAAAAATACTTCTAGCTGGATCTAAGATTTTAACCGGATTCAAATAAAAAAGCCCTGCAAAAAAAGCCACCAGTAAAAATATTTTAAATAATTTTGTCGAAGTGAATCTCTGCATTTATTAAATAGCTTTCTAATCCGCCAGCTGGCGGATTAGTTTTTTAGAAATCGCACATAATGCAAGGCTCTAAATATAAAGCTAGTTTAGAATTTTTACGAACGCAGTTTCTTTTTTGGCCATATGAGCGATAGCTCATCCGAGTAGCTAGCCATAGTCTTGGGCTAGCTACGTGCTCAAAAAAGAAGTTGCGTTCGTAAAAATGATTTTTAAAATCAAACAATATTACACTAGCAACCTAATTTGCGTATGACCTAGTTTTTTATTTAAAAGACTTCTCCCTTTGGTCTTCAACTAAAACGTGTTTGAGTAATTCTAAGTCCTCCAGGACAATCCCTGTCCCGCGCACTACGGCCGTGAGGGGATCTTCCATCATGCGTACTGGCATCTCCGTTTGATTGGCAATTAATTTATCCAAGCCCCGGATTAAACTGCCACCCCCCGCTAAAATAATTCCGCGTTGCATAATATCGGATAAAAGTTCTGGTGGCGTTTCCTCAATAACAGTTTTAATATTGTTGACAATAATTCGAATCGAACGAGAAATCGCCTCCCTGATTTGGACATCATTAACAATAACTTCCTTTGGAAGACCACTGACTAAATCCCGACCGCGAATTGGAACTGTGAGCTGTTCCTTTAAAGGATAAGCGCTTCCCACCGCAATTTTAATTTCCTCAGCCGTTTTTTCGCCAATTAAAAGATTGAACTCATCGCGACAATAACGAATAATATCTTCATTCATCTCATCTCCAGCCACGCGCAAACTGCGGGCGCTAACAATTCCTCCTAGGGAAATAACCGCAATCTCAGAAGTCCCACCCCCAATATCAACGACCATATTTCCTTTAGCATCCGTAACCGGCAGTCGGGCGCCGATCGCGGCTGCCATTGGTTCTTCAATCAAATAAGCTTCACGTGCGCCTGCAGCTGTAGCCGCATCAATTACGGCTTTTTTTTCAACTTCCGTAATAACTGAAGGAATCCCAATTAATACGCGCGGACGCGGAGAAAAAGAAAAAGAATCTTTATGCACTTTTTCAATAAAATATTTTAGCATTTGGGTCGTCACTTCGAAATCACTCACCACTCCGTCGACTAAAGGACGCGTTGCTACAATATGCCCTGGCGTTTTACCAACCATCCTTTTTGCCTCCTTGCCAATCGCCAAAACTTGACCAGTCCGCTTATTAATCGCCACCACTGAGGGTTCGTTAATTACAATCCCTTTGCCCTTAAGGTAAACCAGGGTATTAGCCGTGCCTAAATCAATCCCAATGTCATTGGAAAGATTACTAAAAAAACCACCTACATATTTTTTAAAAACATCTTTTATTTTTTCAAACATAAAGGTTTCATACAAGCTAACTTTAATTTTTGGTAGCAAGACGTTGGAGGCTTAGCCTCCTTGCAACTGGCAGTGATTTAATTGATTTCAGTATTAATTAACAATAAAACAGCCTAATTTAAGCGTTAGTAAGCTACTTTACCTTCTCTTATCATAGGCTAAAGGGGGCCTTATGTCAAAACAAATTCAAATTGCCAACTTGTTATATTATCATGTTGCTAAAATTCAGAATCGCAATTTGCTGTCCATTTTCGCTAAGAACTACTAACAATTTAACAATGTAGCAGTTTAATAATATTTTTAAAGCCCGTATTTCGCCTTATTGGCGACGTGCTCCTCGAAAGTTTTGGAAAAAACTGTTTTGCCAGTTTTAGGATCGCTTAAAAAGTAAACGTAATCTGTTTGAATTGGGCTAAGGGTGGCTAAGATTGAAGCCAAGCCAGGGTTGGTTACGGGGCCCGGGGGCAAACCTTTCTTTTGATAAGTGTTGTAAGGCGAATCAAGTTTGGTTTCGGCGATTGAATGTTGGAATTTATTGGTGCCTAGTGCATATTCTAAAGTCGCATCGCTTTGCAGTGGCATTCCGTTTGCAAGGCGATTCCAAAAAAGTCCCGCGACGATTTTCCGATCGCTATCATTACGCACTTCCCCCTCAACCACACTGGCCATCGTAATAATTTCAAACAAGGGTTTTTGCTGACCGGCTAAATCCGTTTTTATTACGCTAGTTACCTTAACGGAAAAATTAGCCAGCATTTTTTTCACGATTTCATCTGCCGAAACTTCTTTAGCAAAATAATAAGTATCTGGGAAAAGAAAACCTTCTAGCGTAGCCCCTTGGGGTAAATCGCTTAAAAAAGGATAGCTACTCAAAATTAAATCGGTTGGATTTTTCGTCAGCTTTAAAAAATCCTCGCCAGGCAGGCCACTGGCCGAAAGTCGCTCCGCCATCGCCGCCATCGTCCAGCCCTCTGGAAAAGTAACCTTCACTCGCATGGGGACCACTTCTCCCCCTGTAACAATCCGGGCTGCTTCGGGAATTTGCATCCCCTTGGGAAATTCATACACTCCCGCGATAATATTATGTAGCTTTCCAACTTTCCATAAATAAAAAGTAAAGTAATATTTTCCAGCGATAATTCCTGCCTTAGTTAACTTTTCACCAACCACCAACGCATTATCCCCATTTTCAATTGCGATATTTTTAGCCGCGCCAGCCGCTCCAAGCGAAAGATAAGTTTGATTATAAACGTAAAAAAAACACCCGCCCAAAAAGACGACTACTAAAAAAAGCAAACTAATTTTTCTTCGAAGGCTCAACATTTTTTTAACTTTTCAATTTAGATTCCCATTAGATTCCCATCACTTGGATCGTAATATCCCTTTTGCGAGAACCATCAAACTCTAAAGCGAAAATGCTTTGGTTTTCGCTCATCGCCAACTTCCCTTTTTCAACTGGGATAGTTTGGCTAATTCCTAACAGAAAAGATTTGCAATGCGAATGGCCATTGCTTCTCGCGTCGGATTTAGAACTCTTCCGAAGCTCAAATAAATCATGCGAATAGCGATCATCCATCGGTACTAATTTATATAGCACCCGCATAAAATCTTGCATCAACATCGGTTCATTGTGATTAATTGCAATTCCCATCGTTGTGTGAGGCGCAAAAACCAAAACCACCCCTTCTCTAATTTCCGAATTCGCCAGCACCCCCTGCACTTTTTCCGTAATATCGAAAAACTCAATCTGCGTCTTACTTTCAACTTCAATTTTTTGTTTGTAAATTTTCACAATTTTTATGAAACATAGAACATGGAGCATGGAACAAAAACATCGCTCAATGTTATGTGCTTCGTGTTTTATGTTATGTTTTTTTAAAGACATTGGCCACAACTTTGACTGCTTGGCGGTTAAGCGCCTCTGGAATTATTTTATCACGAGTCGGTTTTTTTACCAAGCTAGCTAGTGCTTTCGCCGCGGCTAATTTATGTTTATCAGTTATTTTAACTGCGCGATTATCTAAGGCGCCTCGAAAAATTCCCGGAAAAACTAAGACATTATTAATTTGATTTGGATAGTCGCTTCTACCAGTAGCTACCACCATCGCACCACCAGCAAGCGCTTCTTCCGGCATAATCTCTGGCACGGGATTACTCATCGCAAAAATAATCGCGCGCTCATTCATCAGCGCAACCTCACTACGCGTAATTAAATTTGGAGCGCTCACCCCAATAAAAATATCCGCGCCCTCCATTGCATTTTTTAAAGTTCCGGAAATATTTTTTGGATTCGTAATTTCCGCAATTTCCATTTTTGAACTATTAAGTCCTCCCGCACGTTCTTTAAAAATAATCCCAGTACTATCAACCACTAAGACATTTTTTGCGCCATAAAGTAATAATAATTTTGTAATCGCCACCCCAGCAGCTCCCGAACCAGAAAGTACAATTTTAACTTCTTTAATATTTTTCTCGACAACTTTCAGCGCGTTAATAATTCCAGCCAACACCACGATGGCGGTACCATGTTGGTCATCATGCATCACGGGAATTTTCATTTCCGCTTTCAATCTTTCTTCGATCTCGAAACATCTCGGCGCCGAAATATCCTCTAAATTTATGCCGCCAAAAGTTGGCTCAAGCGCTTTGACAATTTTAATAATTTCCTCAGTGTCCTGGGTTGCCAAGACAATCGGAATCGCATCTACTCCACCCAGCTCCTTAAAAAGGAGCGCCTTACCTTCCATGACTGGCAAAGCTGCTTCCGGCCCGATATTCCCTAGTCCTAAAACAGCGCTCCCATCCGAAACCACAGCTACCGTATTTTTTCGAATGGTATATACGAAAGAAAGTTTTTTATTTTTCGCCACCGCCCTGCAAACATCAGCCACCCCTGGGGTATATAAAACAGCCAAGTTTTCCTTGGTTAACTTTCGCTTACTCCTAATTTCAATTTTCCCACCTATTTTTTTACTCAGTTCAATTGGATCTTCCATGCAGATAATTTTCAATTTTCAATTTTCAATTTTCAATGAATTTCAAATGACTAAATGAATTTAATATTTTAAAATTAAAACATTTAGATTTGATTTCAAATTTAAAACTTCAAATTTAAAATTAAAAGATAAATTAAACAATTTAAAAGATAACCTTTACGCAAAAGTATTTTTTTACTTTTTAGCGAGCTTCAGTTTCTTATACACGCTTCCGGCAGCAACTGCGCCTTCGGCGACAGCGGTAATAATTTGACGAAACTTATTTGAGCCGGTCGTGACGTCTCCCGCAGCGTAAACATTTTCAATCGCGGTGCTTTGATCTTGGGCGACGATGATGTAGCCCTGCTCGTCAGTTTGGACGCCTAATTCTTTAGCCACCACCACCCCAGGCACAGAGCCTATCTCAATGAATACGCCCTGGAGTTGAATTTCTTTCTTTTCACCGCCAACTTTTTCGTAAGTTAGCCCTTCCACTATGTCTTCGCCTAAAATTTCCTCGATTTTTTCGAAAGAATCTATCGCCACTTTGCCAGTTCTAGCCAGTTGATCTTCCCAGGCTGGTTCGAAAATTTTCGTACCTTCTTTATATAAAAGCTGGACGCTGTTAGCAAACTCTGTTAGATGAATCGCGGCCGTCACGGCGGCATCACCTCCCCCAATCACCGCCACGTCTTTACCTCTAAAAAACATCGCGTCGCAAGTAGCGCAATAAGAAATGCCTTTGCCTAAAAATTTATCCTCCCCAGGGATATTCATTTTCCGCGGCTTCATCCCTAAGGCAAAAATAATTGAGATAGTTTCATATTTCTTTCCATCTTCCGTCAGAACCTCGAAACCAGTTTCTATTTTATTAACCTTGCTAACGCTAGCCTCAATAATCATTCCCCCTAAATCCTTACTTTGAGTTTGAAATTTTTCCATTAAATCCTTGCCTGAAATTGATTCAATCCCAGCGTAATTTTCAATCTCCCAAGCTTCTGTCACTTGACCGCCAATCTCGGCCCCAATAACCAGATGCTTCAGTTTATAACGCGAAGCATAAATTGAAGCTCCAAGTCCCGCTGGACCCGCCCCAATGATAATCAAATCATACATAGTTTTATTTTTTATTTAAGCTTAACTTATTTTCCTTAACTTCTTAATTTTATCACAACTAGAAATTTTAGCGATAGGGGGAAAAACTATTTATCACTGGAGGACGGTCCTGCGGAAAGTTTTCCTTACTACTCATTAAAAATTTTGTTAATGAAACGATGGTAAGGATACTTATTAAGTAAACTTGCTGGGTCATAACTGCTTTTTCCATTTTCAAGTCTTTTCTTTTCAGCACTCAGAATCGTCATTGAAAGCCAAGACGCATTTTTCTCATCGCCACCGTGCAGCCACAGATCAGTTTTCTGAATTGTACTATTGCCAACGCCTAAGGCTTTTCGGATATCTTCATAATTTAGCCCATCCAATAATAACTTTGCGATCTGAATTCTACGGGCCAACATTAAGGATTCACTCTGGCTAAAAAGCCCCAGAAAAAATTTTACAATTTCTTGCTTAGTCTTAAGCGCAGAAATTACCTCAAACAAATTATCAATCGCAATATATTTTTGTTTTGAATTTATTTGATGCGGTTTTATTTTTGCCATATTTTTTTATTATCTAGCGTGGTGAGAGTCCGCCCAGGGCGGACCGAGCCCTGCCTGACGGTAGACAGGCCTGCCTGACGGCAGACGAGCAGGGCTACCGGTAGGCAGGCTTACTCTGGGGCATTAGTACCCTTTTATTTTTTATTTTTTATTTTCCATTTTTCACTACGCTTCCCTCTTTTTATTATATCCCATATTACAATATACTGAAATATTGTAACGGGAATAGATAGAGAAAATGAGGGCAAATGTGTGTTGGGGAAATGAGGTAGGTGGGATATTACAATATACTGAAATATTGTAATGGAAAATGGTAGGAAAAATGCGTGGTTTAGCGTGTGATAGAAATGAGGCGGGTGGGATATTACAATATACTGAAATATTGTAATG
>CAIPMZ010000044.1 GCA_903866285.1 uncultured bacterium | reverse complement strand
CTACAAATTCGATTGATGGATTTTTTGGAAAAACAAAAACGCTCTTGCAAGTCCATCGAGGACTAAATCAAGAGCGTAGATACAAGATGATTCAAGAGATATTAAGAGGGTAAAATCCTTACAAAAGTTTAATTAAGCCTATTTTACAGGCTCGGACCAGTTGGACCGTAGGGCTGGAAGATAAAATAGTTCAGGTTTACCTAGCAGGATCATTATGCGAAATAAATTGCTTGTTTCAAATCTCAGCGGAGCCTGAGCGCGACGTAGTCGCAGTTTGAAGCCAACAAAAAAGATGGCAGGGCGACCTTGATGTAAATCAGGTCGCCCTGAATATTCATTAATTTAAAATTCAAAAATCAAAATGAAAAATGACATTGTAAAATGTAAAATTTTTTCTGGATTTTCTCATTTTGAATTTTGTTTTGTCATTTTAATTTTTGAGATTTACATTTTAATTTTTTCTATATTATGCGCATTGGTGGTTTCCAAAAAATGACCCTAATTGACTATCCCGGTAAGCTGGCGACCACGGTTTTTACGGTGGGCTGTAATTTTCGTTGTAGCTTTTGCCATAATCCCGAATTAGTTTTGCCAGAAAAATTTCCACCCTTGAATAATTTAGAAGCAGAGTTTTTTCAGCATCTTTCGCGGCGCAAGGGAAAGCTAGAAGGCGTTTGCATTACGGGTGGCGAACCAACTATCCAGCCTGATTTGCTTGCTTTTATTAAAAAAATTAAGCAACTGGGTTTCTTGGTCAAGCTTGATTCGAATGGTAGCCAGCCGGAGGTATTGGAAAAAATCATTGCGGAAAAGCTGGTTGATTTTATTGCGATGGATATTAAAAATAGTCCCGCTGGCTATGCGCGTACGGTTGGAACTACCGTTGAACTTCAAAAAATAAAGCAAAGCGTAAAGTTAATTATGGAAGGTGGGATTGACTATGAATTTCGCACTACTGTCGTGCCTGGGATCCATGGCGAAAAAGATTTTGAAAAAATTGGCCAGTGGCTTGAAGGTGCAAAAGCTTATTATCTGCAAGAATATCGCGAAAGACATATTTTAGACGCAAGCTTAAAAGCTCAAACGTCAGGAAAAACCCTTGATTTAGGGAAAATTAAGCAACTCCTGAAAGTTTATGTTAAAAAAGTAGGAATTCGGGAAAATAGTTAAAAGGGAGGCGCTATGCTTAAGCTTTGGATATAAGCTGGAAGCCTAAATTGTAATTTAGCTGAAAATAGTGAAAAAAAAATAATTTAGGCGCGTAGCACTAACTAGCAACAAGAAAAATAGAAGTTACAAGCTTCTTTTTTTATGTTAAAATATTATTAAGGTTGAGTTTTAATATTTTAGGTTGTAAATTAATTATTTTTTTAAAATATCGTTTTATGTGGGAAAAGCTTAAAAAATTTGCAGTTCAGGTGGCGGTGCTTTTTATTAATGTCGCGCTAGTTGGCGGGGGAGTGGCTTATTTTAAAAATCAACAAGAAAAGAAAGATGCTTTGCAGGAGCTAGCTAATAATGTAGCGGAGGAAATCCCAGCGGAAACGATTGACCCGATTGCTGAAAAGGCCGCGCAATTGCAACAAATTATTGACCAAACTTCTGCGCAAAAAACCGAAAATGTAGCTAAAAATACTGGCAGTGTTACTGTCAAACAACCAAAAACAGTTACCCAAGTTATTCCTGGTGGCACAAAAAGTGTGGTAACTACCTCGCCAGCTTCAGTAAAATCAACTACAAAGCCAAAGCCAGCTAAAACTACTAAAAAAAGTTAAAAAATAAAAAATATTCATTATGAATCTTAAAAAGAAGTTGATTGTGTTAGCCATGTTGTTTGTCGGAATTTTCTCGGTTTTTTTGAGTCAGGTGCAACAAGAAAAGCTTTCTTTCTTGAAATCGTTGCCATCTTTTAGTAAGATTGCTTTAGCCGAAGATGATGAAGATGATGAAGATGGCGAAGATGATGAAAATGATGATGAGGGAGATGATGAAGTCAGTAGTAATGACAGTGGGGCGTCGGCTACTGAGTCTAAACCGCAGACTTATACTCAAATTATCAAACTTCCTGATCAAATTGTGACCAAGATAATTATTGAAGACGTGGTTTTGCCTGATACTGATAAGGATGGCCTAGCTGATGCTAATGACCCCCATCCAACTATTCCAGAACAGATCATTGTCAGTGACGCCAATGGAAACGGAATCGATGATAATTATGAGCTAGCTATTAGTGACGGTGATGGGAATGGGGTGGCTGATAATTACGAAAACTTAAATTGATATTGTAATATGAGCTAAGCTTAATTTATGTTAGCAAAGCGCTGGAGGCTAAGCCTCCTTGTAACGGGCAGCAATTTAATTGATTAAGTTATGGGTATGGATAATGAATTCTTGGCGGCTGTGGTTAGGCGACAATTTAAAAAATTTGGAACTGAGATTGATTTTCAAATCGTAATTGCTGATAAGAGAAAAATTGTCGAGGCCGAGAAAGATCTTGAGCAAGCTGAAAGAAAGTGCGACGAAATTGAAAAAATTTTTAGTCGCTTTGACACTGAGAGTGAGTTAATGAAGATTAATTCTCAATTAGGGGTTTCCTGGCCAGCTTCAACCCAGCTAGTTGAAATTGCTAAATTAGCGCTTAGTTATAATCAGGAAACTGAGGGATATTTTGACCCGCGGATTATTGGTGAGCTTGAAGCTACTGGGTATAATTGCGATTTTGAAAGAATTAAAGAGGCTAAAATTTCAGCAGCGAAAAAAGTTATTAATTTTGAGCGAGCCTTAAGCGAGGATTTAATTATTAAAGAGGGTACACTTACTTTTAAGGAAAGAATGGATTTTACTGGAATTGTGAAAGGTTATGCAGTTGATCAAATCGCAAAGTTTTTTAAAGCGTGCGGTTGGAAAAACTTCTTGGTTGATTGTGGGGGCGATATGTTTTTTAGTGGGAAAGATCAAAAGGGTAATCCGTGGTATATTGATATTGAAGGCATTGCTTATCAGAATTTAATGTTGGAACTGCAGGAAAAAGCTATTGCAACTTCTGGTATCGGAAAAAGAAAATGGGAAATTGCTGGAAAAAGGTTTCATCATTTAGTTAACCCAAAAGCTTGCGGACAATATTGTTTTGATTTGAAAGCTGTCACGGTTGTTGCTGACTCAGCTGCAGAGGCTGATGTTTGGGCGAAAACTCTTTTTGTGATGGGGGCTAGCGCTGCAAAAAGTTTAGCCCAAGAAAAAGAACTTGCTTGCGCCATTTTAGCTTATCGTGGAGGCGTTTGGGTTTCAACTGAATTTAAGAAATATTTACATAACCCTAAAAACAATGAATAAAAAACTGCTAATACTACTGCTTGCTATCTTCTTTGCAACTTTTTTTAGTTGGAAAGTTGTGAGTGCTCAGGAAAATTCTAAAGTTAATTATGATGGGCAGGTGGCGGTCGATAGTGATTTAGACGGCTTGACTGATCAAGGTGAAATTCAAGTTTTTCGCACCGACCCTAATAAAGCGGATACGGATGGCGACAGCTACGGTGATGGGGTGGAAGTTCTAGCTGGAACCGATCCGCTGGATGCAAAATTATATCCTGGCGCAAAGCCCGAAGAGACTGTCGTTGAACAGGTCCCAGTTACGGTAGTAGAAGTTCCTGTACCTTGGTATATTTCTCGCGCTAGTGGCTTAGTGGCCTTTTTCCTGCTTTACCTTTCGATTTTCTTGGGGCTAACTCTACGAATTCCGCTGCTGCGAAAAATATTTTTGCCAATTTATTCCATGAAAATTCATTGCTGGCTTTCGCTTCAGGCTTTGCTGTTTGCTTTTGTGCATGCAATTGCTCTGATTTTTGATAAGTGGCTGGGCTTTAAATTAGTTGATTTATTTGTGCCCTTTGCCTCGCAATATCAGCCGAGTCTCACCGCACTGGGCGTGCTGGGTTTTTATCTGATGGTTATTATGATTCTAACTTCTTATGGTAAAAAATTCATTTCCTATAAAATTTGGCGCTTTGTCCATTTTACAAACGTGGTCCTCTATGGCGTTGTTTTTGTGCATGCTCTTTATTTAGGTACTGATCTTAAAGTTGAGCTATTTCGAAATAGCTTTATTTTAGCGAATGCCTTCTTGGTTTTCTTGATGCTATCTAATCTCGAGCTTCGTATTGCTGACGCTCTTCGAATTCGCAGGCAAAAAAAGGAAGCGTTAAATAATAGTAGCGTATAGATAAACTAAAAAATATTATTAATTTATTGGGTTAGTAAAAGCACCTTAATTTTGTATTTTTGTACCCTCCGCACATTGCGAAGTGCGTAGGTAAAAGACGATTGATGAGCGTAAAAAATTTCTAGCGAGCTTTTTCAACAGAAAAAGTGCAGCGGGAATTTTTAGCGAAGAGTGAAGTCTTTGCCCCAGCAACGAGCACGTGTCGGGATTTCTTTTGTAACTTTTCTTCTAAAAGAAAAGTTAATTCATTTATATTTTGTAGCTAATGGATTGATTATGAATGTCCAAGCGTAATTGTTCAATTTTATTTCATATGCGTATCTACATTAAAGTTTCCCCACGCTCTTCGAAAAATGAAGTCGTGAAAGTTTCTGAAGGGGAATACAAAGTTAAACTTACTGCCCCGCCAGTTGATGGCCAGGCGAATGAAGCTTTGATAAAACTGCTCGCCAAATTTTTTGGCGTTTCAAAAAGTAGCGTCAATATCGTCGGTGGCAAGACTGCCAAAATTAAAATGGTTGACATTGCCGGCCTGGAATGAGTCGGTTTTTTATTGTGGGTAACTTTTTATTTGTGGTATGATATATCTATAAATATTAAAATCCTCCTTCACTTTTTGGGGAAAGCTATGGCGGGTGAAATAAAAATGAAAAAAGAAAACATTGTGAAAGTTATTATCATTGTTGCAATGGTTGCAATTACTAGCGGAGTTATTGGATTCATGTTTGCCAAAAATGCTCAAGCACCAATTCAACAACCAACGTCAGTATTATCCATACAATCTGGGAAAAGAATCGTATCTGAAAATTTAATGCAGAATGAAAATATTAAGACGGAAACTATCATTCAGAAAAGAGATACCTATAAAAATAACCTTCCTAAAATTGATTGTGCCACGTGGTTTGTCAGGAATGATGTTTTGACACGTATGCAGCCATTCATGAATGGCAAGTATGATATATATGAAATGCCAAGTTGCCTAGTAATTATTGATACGCAGAATGAGAGATATACAATGTTTGCTTATCGCGATGCCTTGAGTCAATCATCATATTATAGAAAGGTTAATGCAGGAAATCAGACAAATCTCGGGTACAATATTACACTCAATGAAGATGGTGTATTGATAATGAAAATATGGAAACTCGAGGCGGATTGTTCAAAATGGCAAAATAATTTACAGTGTGCTAATGATTCTGTGAATTATAAGCAACCTCTCTCATGGACCGCTAATGATGAGGAATGGTTGCGTATTGGATCAGTCGTTGAAACAATTTCTATTGATAATTTTGAGCCGATTTCAACGGTTGCTTTGCCATGTCCTACATCGTTTGAGAAAACTTCAGAATGGCAGGTTTATATGGAAAAAGGCATTTCATTTAAATACCCACCTTATTGGGATGTAAGGCCAGTACCTGACTCTGATGGAACAGGGGATCGTCTTAGTGTCTCTCCAAAAACAGGGGAGCCATATAATGGTGGTCTTGGATTTTTTGTAACTATTTATGAATGGGATATGCCTGCTTCAAAAACAGGAATACGAGATGATGCTAAGACATGGTATCAAAAAAATATTCCCGGAGGTCGAGTGACGGATGGCACTATATTAGAGATAAATGGTGCTTCTGCTTTTTCCATAAAGGATAGTGATAACGTATACATTTTGTCGAATAAGAAGGGGCGGGTTGTGTATGCTAGTTTTGTTGAAAAGAATTCAAGCGTTTTTTCTATTCCGTATCTTAAAGATGAAATTGAATATTCTTATACGGAGTACTTGCCAGTATATGAAGCATTTATCAACTCAATTGTTTTCTTGG
>CAIPMZ010000043.1 GCA_903866285.1 uncultured bacterium | reverse complement strand
AGTTACTCTAATTATTTCTTCGATCGAGGTTACCCCCATGGCGGCTTTAATGAAACCATCTTCATACATTTTGTGCATACCTTCTTCTTTGGCTTTTCGCTCAATCTCGTCCGTTGAAGCATTGGAGGTTATTAACTTGCCAATCTCCTCGTCAATCACTAGCACCTCGAAAATCCCTTGCCTCCCATGGTATCCTTCCTTGTTACACTGCTCACAGCCTTTCGCTTTATAAAATTTAATATCTTTCCAAGTACTTTTTTCAGTTACAACTCCTTTCAGCTGAGGTGTTTTTTTCATAACCGCTAGAATCTCAGTCATCTCAAAACTGGCTTGCAGGTCCTTGATAGTTGCCTGATCGAAATTATATTCAACTTTGCAATCATTGCATAATTTTCGTACCAAGCGCTGGGCGATTACAATATTGACAGTGGAAGCTACCAAGAAAGCTTCCGCGCCCATATCTAAAAGACGCGGCAGAGCTCCCGCAGCGCTATTGGTGTGCAACGTTGAAAGCACTAGATGGCCAGTCATCGCAGCCTCAATGGCAATCTGCATAGTTTCGCCATCGCGAATCTCGCCAACCATAATAATATCTGGATCCTGACGCAAAAGACTGCGTAAGGCGGCCGCAAAAGTCATTCCAATTTTGGGATTAATTTGGGTTTGATTTACCCTGGGCATCCGATATTCGACAGGGTCTTCTACGGTACTAATATTAACCTCGGCTGTATTTAAAATATCCATCACCGTATACAAAGTTGAAGTTTTGCCGCTGCCTGTCGGCCCAGTTACTAAGATCATCCCATTAGGGCGCTTAATATGTTGGTGAACTTTTTCTAAAGCGTCACCATATAAGCCCATTTTTTCTAAAGTCAAACCCTTGGAAGTTTCATCCAGCAGACGCATGACAACTTTCTCACCTTCAAAAACTGGCAGGATACTAACTCGAAAAGAAATTTTATAGCCATCTTTTTCCAGCTTAAAACGTCCGTCCTGAGGTAAGCGATGTTCATCCAATTTTAGACTGGACAATACTTTTAGGCGTGCAATCAGGCCGCTAGTGACTTGCTTTGGCAGTGTCATCGCATCGTGCAGGATTCCATCAATGCGATATCTAACCCGGACTTCTTTATCATCCGGTTCGATGTGAATATCACTAGCCGACTGCAGGATCGCATGTTTAATAAGCGTGTCGACAATTCTCACAATTGGAAGGTCTTGAGCTATCTTCTCTAAATCGTCCCCTGAATCATCCGAGGAAATTTTTTCTGAGTCATCGCTAATCAGGTCACCAAATTCAGCCTTTAAACTTTTTTCATACTGCTTTAAAATTATTTTAATATTATCCTCACTCGTAAGGCACGGGATAATTTTAAGGCCAGTTTTTTTTCTAATAAAATCTATCGTTTGCAGGTCCTCAGGATTTTTCATCGCCACCTTTAAATTATTTCCCTCTTTTTCAAAGGCAACGATGCCAAACTTCTTTGCAATCGGCTCGGGAATGATGTGCAAAACCTCATTTTCAATAACTTCTTTTTCTAAATTAACAAAAGGAATTCCAAGAATATAGGAATATAATTTTTTAAGATCAATCTCACTAATTAATTTTTTTTCCATCAACAAATCCCCGAATTTTTGCTGCTGCTGGGTTGCTTGTTGGAAATTTTCTTCAATCACTGCGGGTTCTAATAAACCAGAGTCAATGACAAAATCCTTTAGTTGTTTATTGGTTATTTGCATTTTTTTGTATTTTTTTATTTTCTTGTTTGCGTTTGTTTCTATTTTATTTCTATTGCATTTCATTGGAAATTTGAAATTTGAAATTTCCTATTCCATTTTCCCTGCTCCATCTCTCATAAACCCTATCCGGCCTATTTTAAATTCAAAATCTCTTTTATTTTCTGCGTAATTTCATCGAGCCGATAATCAGCCTTAACTAAATAAGTCGTTGCACCTAGCGCTAAAGCTTTTTCCACGTCTGCAAGACTGCTTAAGTTAGTCAACAGGATAACTGGGATATGGTCAGTTTCCGGATTAGCTTTAATTTCGCTAAGCACCTCATAGCCATCCTTCTTCGGCAAAACAATATCCAATAAAATTAAAGCGGGTTTTTCCGTAAAAGCTTTCTGCACCCCAACTTCGCCGTCAGGAGCAGTTGAAACTTCAAAGCCCTCAGCAATTAAAAATTCTTCTAGTGAATTTTTTAAAACGGCATCATCTTCTATGATAAGTAATTTTTTCTTTTTCATTTAGCTTGCTGAATAAGATTAGCCTCTCTTTACTGTTAAGTAGGCTAGGTAACCCTATTTTAATAAATTTTATTTATACTTTCTATGCTTAAGCCTTGACTAATGGCAAACTAAAAAAGAACGTTGAACCAGTATTTTCGATTGACTCAAACCAAAGCTTACCCCCAGACTGTTCGATAATATTTTTTGCAATATATAAACCCAAGCCCGTGCCTTCGGTATTATTTTTCAGCTTATTACTACTGCGAAAAAACTTTTTAAAAATATCCGTTTGCTCGCTCCTTGGAATACCGACCCCATTGTCGCGAATACACACCTGCACAAGCTCGTCTTTTTTTTCTAAAAAAATTTCCACCGTACCTTGTCTACCCGTATATTTGATCGCGTTTGAAAGGAGATTATCCAGGACAACCAAGATTCTTCGCTTGTCCACTAATACTTCCAACGGGATTGCGGCGCATTCAAATTTCAGCTCAAGCTCGGTTGCGTTAGCAAGCGGGCGTTGATTTTTAACAGCCTCATCAATAATACCGCGTAAATCAAGCTTTTCTTTATTGAGGGCTAGCTTTCCTTGATCAATATGCGCCACATCGAGCAAATCACCAACTATTCTCGCCATTTTCTGGCTTGAATGAGCAATCTGGCCGATCAGAAGCTGTTGCTTTTCACTCAAGCCCCCAGGAAATTTTGAAAGTAGCAGCTCAATTTGCCAATTAATTTCCGCAATTGGCGTTTTGAGTTGATGGGAGGCAATCGAAATAAACTCGGTTTTCATTTTATTGGCTCTAGCCACTTGGTCAACACTGCGAATGATAAAGTTTCCGATAATAAAAAGGATTGCTACTACCACTGCTTCACTAATAACCAAGACGTCCGGGGAATCGTAATTATTAGAAACAAAATAAACCCCAGCTATCGCGACCACAATCACGAAACCCATCACAATAAATAAAAAACTGGGAGTTTCCCAAACCCTTAAACCAAGCTCCTCGGCTTGTTTTTTTAAATTAAATTCATCGTAAATTATTTTTTTAAGTTTATGTCCAAGCATGTTTATTTCATTGTTACTTACTAATAATATTCTACCACAAAAAACCTCCAAAAAAAAGCAACCCAAAAAATTTAGCTAGCTCCTTTAGCTTATTAGGCTTTAGCTTTTGGATTTTATGTTTCGTGTTTTATGTTATGTGCTATATGCTCCACGCCTAGACTTTAAACTCCACCACTTCCCCATCCGTCATTACGTAATCACGTCCGACGGTTTTAACTGCCCCAAGTTCCTTAGCTTTACCCCAAGAGCCAATTTCTAAAAGTTTATCCCAAGCAATGACATCGGCCCTGATAAATTTTTCTTGAAAATCCGTGTGAATAGCTGCCCCCGCTTCCGGCGCGGTCGCGCCCTTTTTAATCGTCCAAGCGCGCGTTTCGATTTTGCCCGTCGTCAGGAAAGTTTGCAAACCTAAAAGATCATAGGCTGCGACAATCAAATCATCAATGTGCGAAACTAAACCCATTTCAGTTTTTTCCTCCTGCGTCATTTCAATTAATTCTTCCTCAATTTTAATGTCCAGCTTAAGATGTTTTTTATTTTCTAGCTCAGGCAAAAGTTTTTCGCTAACATCAGCTACGTTGAAAATATATAAAAATGGTTTCAGCGTTAGCAGTGACATTTCTCGAATGATCAATTTTCCGTATTCGTCTTTGAGCATTTCTGCTAGGTCGGGCGTTTCGTTAGCCAGTTTCCCAGCCTCCAAGGTTGCTTTAATTTTTCCAATCACTTCCATCTGTTTATCTGCCCCTTTTTTGTTGCCCTTAACTTCCTTCTCGATCCGAAATTGCGTTTTGGTTGCAGTTTCCAAATCGGCTAAAATAAGTTCTAAATTAATCACTTCGATGTCACCCACTGGATTAATAGCATTGTGAACATGCGTAATTTTATCATTACTAAAAACCCTGACTACCTGAGCAATGGCATCAACTTCCCGAATATTGGCTAAAAATTTATTCCCTAAACCTTCGCCTTCCGAGGCGCCCTTCACAATCCCAGCGATATCGACAAATTCCACCACCGCTGGCACAATTTTTTCCGTCTGGGACATTTCCGACAGCTTTAAAAGGCGCTCGTCTGGCACCTTCACCACCCCCACATTCGGCTCAATCGTGCAGAACGGATAATTACTAATTTCCACTGGATTTTTAGTCAAGGCTTTAAAAAGGGTACTTTTTCCCACATTCGGCAGCCCGACGATTCCGATTTGTAATGACATAAATTAGTTATAAAGTTAATCAAATTTAACGTTATGAACGTTTTAACGTTATAACGTTCATAACGTATAGCCTACCGCAGATTAAGTTTTTAAGCAATAAAAAAGGGGGGGTTGAACGTAATAAGTCCACCCCCCCCTAAATATCATTCGCTTCTAATTTTTCTCACGGCTCCTCCTTTTTTATGCATGACCACATTGGGCTATGCGTTTTTGATTCGGTGAATGTATACCCACCGACTATTTTAAGAACAATTCTGCCTTCACTACAACTTTGCGAAAAAAGACTTTCTAAAGGTCTTCCCTCTTCAATAGCCTGCTTAATAGCTTCTCTTAACTTGAAATCCTCAAAGGTAAGATCCATTGAGGGAAAAGCTATGTTAATTAGCAAGTACTCCATTAACTGTTTAATCGTATCTCTTTCTGGATTAAATACGGTCCGATCCTGTATCCAGAAAAGTTCTTGTGCCTCCTTATCTGGCAAAAGTCGCAAGAAAGAACTTTGGACGATGAAGTCCACTTTTTTCTCAGCAAGCTCCAATAAAAAAGCGATTGTGTCAGTAGAAAATTCTCTAGGAATCAGCATCTGAAACAATCTAATTTGAACCCCCGCTTTTACTAGGTTCTGAACAGCCTTCCTCACCATATCCGGCCCCGAAGCTGGCCCTGAGGCCTTTGCTAAAGAATACAACCCAGATTGACTCATTGTCTCCATCCCAAGCCCGCAACGCTCACAACCTGCTTTCTTTAATTTTCTAGCAAATTCTTCATTCAAGTGCCCAGAGGAGGTCATGACATCAAATTGCACTTCAGGATGGTCAGTATGAAAAACCTTCATCCCCCTTAATAACTTATCAGTCTCGCTTCCTGCCAGGCCAAAAGTTGGATCGATGATTAAAATGTAATCAATCCCCTTCTGGGCAAGATAATAAAATTCCGCCAGTACTGTGGCAGGTTTTCTACTTCTCTTAGCAACTGAATTTAACCCAAAGGCGCAATAATTGCAACGGCGATCGCACCCCCTAACTAGCTCAACTACTGCCCCAGGATTCAGTCCCGCGCTTCTTGTTTCCGCTAAATAGTCTTCGTAATTGAAACGGCCATTAAGGGTATAGAAAGCTTCTGGCGTATAATCATCAATGAGCAGGCCTGCTGGGTCCGATTTCATTAAGAAACAACCCGACTCAGCGACCAAAACTTCCTCGATAAGCTCTGCGATTCCAGCCCCATTGCCACAATAACAGGCATCCACTGGCCAATCCCAGCGCCTCCGGGGAACATCCTTAATTAAATTAAGCGTCGCCCCACCTAAAATTATTTTTACGGCTGGACTAACTTCCTTAGCCGTCAAAATAATTTCCTTAACTTGAGCTCCTTGCGCAAACGTCGGGAAAGCTAATAGAATCAAGTCCGGCTGAAACTCCCTTACTTTTTCAGCGACAATTTGTTGAATTAACCAAGCTGGTTCCTGCTTGGATCGTAAGTTTACATCCAAAAAGGCAAACGCGTATTCTAGAGGAATCCGCTGCCCTACTTCAAAAACTGCCCGTGGTGGCAGCGAGTTTTTACGACCGGCAGAAAACTTGGGATTCATCCACGGCCTATCATAGGGCTGGATAAATAGCATCCTTTTTTCTTGCTCCACTGTGCACCTCTTTTTTATTGTTAATGTTCTCCAAAAATAAAAACGCGACAAACACCTTGCCTTGCCGTGTCATTAAAATAGTTATAGCACACTAGTTATACAATTACCAGCCCTAATTATTTCACTTACCTATTTCACTATTTTTTCGCTATTCCAAACTACTTCAAAAATTTTCTTAAGCGTTGCGCTAATATCCTTGTCTTCGATAATCAGGCCGAACTTTTTCTTATAATTTGAGACGTAAACCTTATCGCCACAAACACCTAATTCAACTTCGGAAGAAAAAAGCTCTGCGGGCAACATTCTCGTTTGTCGCAACTCAGCTTTATCTGATTTTTTTAAATCCCGCACCTCAGCCGAGACTTGCCCGATTACTCTGGCCTGAATGCCGGTCGCAATTCTTTTTTTAATGTAAGCTTTGCTGGTTTTTTCATTTTCATTTATAACAAAAAGTGGCGTCGTAAAAGAAATAATTTCACTTTTAACTTTTAAAATATCTGTATCTATAAGGTCGAGACCACTCTTCCCTTCAAAGTAATAAACTTTAGGTTTATCGCTGATACTATTACGAATCGCCATTAGTTCTGGCAAAGCCTCTTGGGCCAATTTAATTTTTTCGCTAGCGAAAGCAAAGCATTCCTTGGGGGATTTCGCCATATATTTAATTTTTTTCTGGCTAGGTATTTTCAAGGCAAAGCCCTTGCTAACTAAGCTTTCCAAAATTACGTAAGCGGTAGGTTTTTTAACCCCACTGCGAAGCGCCACCATATAGGCGGTGGCTTGATTAAGCGGAAGCAGCGCCAGATAACAACGCGCTTCTTTATCGTTAAGTCCAATATCTTTTAGATGTTTTATTAGTTCCATATGTTTAGGATAGCAGGTAATTAAAATATAGTCAATAGTATTGACGAATAATTCTTTTTCGTTAACTTTAGAGCTTATATAAAGCATTTAATGGCAAACGTGATATTCTGTATCTTTGACCTATTTGCTAGTAGTTGCTAACATTACTTTATCACCATCTTTACAGATACGGTGACATGTTCTTTAACGTCAAGTTCAAGATAAATAAACTTTGTATAAAATTCAAAAAACTGCCTTTATTATTTATTGGGTAAATAGATAATAAAAAAACCCGGTAGCGCTTTGAAATAAAATTTGAAATGTTGTAAAACAACAAATTGCTCTTAAGTAAAATTTTTTAATAAAATTACGACTTCAAGCAATTTCCAAATTTCAGTCAGCCCTTGCTGATTATTTTATTACAATTTTTAAAAGAATACTTTATCTCAGAACTACAATCTTTCTAAAAATCCTAAGCCCCATGCTTTAGGATTTTTAGTTTTTAAGGACTAAAAAATAAAAGGGTATTAATACCTTAGGGCTCACCCCGATAAAATCGGTGAGGTATTAACCTTTTTATTATCAGCCGTTACTGCCTGCTAGCTGAGGCTTTCCTTTTCAACACATCCATGCTATTTATATTAGATAGCCACCCAAACGTTAAGAGTTCAATCTCCTTTAAGATACTCCTAGTAAAAAAATTATGAAAGCCAATCACATTCTAGTACGCTATGGGGAAATTTCTCTAAAGGGTAAAAACCGCAATTATTTTGAAGCGCGTCTGATTAAAAACCTCAAGGACCAGTTAAACTCTTTTGCTCCAGGTAGTTTTGAATTTGTAAAAAAAATCTCGGGGGCTATTTTAATTAAGCTTAATCAGAAAGGACTTACTAGCCTCAACGAAGTTGAGAGCGCCCTTGCGCATACCTTTGGCATTGTCAGCTACGCTTTCGCCTACAGCATTAAGCAGGATTTGGCAGAAATTAAAGCGTTCTGCTGGGAGTTAATTAAAGCAAAAGATTTCCAAACTTTTCGAGTCACTTGTCAAAGATCAAACAAGGACTTTCCCATGACCTCCGAAGAAATCCAGCGCGAGGTTGGTGGCTATCTTTTTGAAAAATTTAAAAGAAAAAAAGCCGTTAGCCTTAAAGATCCCGACTGTGAATGTTTCCTGGCAATTATTAATGACTACGCCTTAGTTTCGCTGGATAAAAAAAGAGGGCTGGGCGGTTTACCCGTTGGTACTGGCGGTCGAGCTCTCGTTTTAATGTCAGGAGGATTTGATTCGCCCGTAGCCGCGTTCAGCATTCTGCGCCGAGGCGTTACCACCCGCTTTATCCACTTTCATTCAATGCCTTATACTTCGCGAGCTAGCCTGGAAAAAGTTACCGACCTTATCCGCGTACTTAAAAAATATCAATCTTCCGGAATTTTATACTGCGTCCCTTTTGCTGACGCCCAAAAAGAAATTATGCTGAGTTGCCACGAGTCCTTGCGGATTATTTTTTATCGTCGCTTAATGCTGAAAGTTGCTGAAAGATTAGCCAAAAAAGAAAGAGCGCTTGCCTTAGTCACTGGCGATTCCATCGGCCAAGTTGCTTCGCAAACTTTAGAAAATATTTTTGTAGTTAGCCAGGCTAGCGAGCTGCCAATTTTTCGCCCGCTCATCGGAACTGACAAAGAGGATATCATGAACCTAGCCAAAGCAATCGGAACTTACGATATTTCAAAACTTGCGCACGATGATTGTTGTACGCGCTTGATGCCTAAAAAACCCGAAACCCGAGCTAAGCTTCCTGCCGTTCTCGAAGCCGAAAAAGCCCTCGACATCCCTAAAATGGTCAGCGAAATTTTGGCAGGGGTTGAAAAAATCAAATTGTAAAACCGATACGAAACTACGAATGTTACACGAATCTACGAAAACATAACTTGAAGCAACAAAAAAATCCGCCCCTCGGCGGATTTTTTTGTTCCAATTCACGTTATGAACTTTATGAACTTTATGAACTTTATGAACTTTATGAACTTTATGAACTTTATAACTAACTCTATCCCTCAATCCTAACAATCCTATTAAAGTAGAGCGCCACAGTTGAAACCCAGCTTGGGGCGCCAGGATCACCCGCGCAACTTCGGCCACATTTCCAAGTGTCTACCATCTTGGCTGGCGTATTGCGCTCTTTGGCGACTAAAACCTCAATGCGGTCTCCTACGATCTGAATTGCCTCTTGGGCGCTTCCGAAACAGCTGTAGCCTAGGGCAGTGCCTCTTGAGCCAGTGCCTTTATAGCCCCAATAGTTATAGCAGGTACTACCGCCCTTTGAAGGTGAGGCTAGCCCGAAGCTACTTTCCTTTTTAGCAATCCCAACTAAGAAAGCGGCCACTTTACTCTCGCGCCTGGCGATAAAAGGCACCATTTCAGCAATCGGGGTGTCTCCAACGATATTAAAAAGCTTACTTTCCATTTCCGTTGTTTGGGCCTTAGTAATTTCTCCAAAAACTACTTTCTTATCAAAAGTTAGTTTTTTAGCGTCCCCAGCTCCAAACAAATTTTTCTTTTCGAGTAGTGGCGAATTTAACTGCCTAATAATCGCCTCCTCCCTAATAGCCGCGTAGGCCTCAGGCGTAGTTTTTAAAATTAGGACTTTCCCCACCAACACGAAGCTAGTTAGACCAAGCATCAAAAAAATTAATTTATTTTTTCTAACGCAACCTAACAAACGTTGCCTTTGATTTTTTAAAAATCTCAACAATTTTCTCCCCCTATAAAACAAGGGATCACGCATATCGTATTTTTAACAAATTAATGGTCTTTAGGGTTTATTGCAAAGCTCAGCTTTTGCATTCCAAAGACGCAGATTTAAGGCTATCAACAAAATCCGGCCAAGTCAAACACTTTATCCACCTTTTAGGCACTTTTTGGCTATAATAAGGCTTTTTTAGGCACAAGGAAAGGAAAAAACTGAACTATATTTAATCTGTTTTTCTAAAAAATTATAGTTTCCTCTTTAAAACCCTTTTTACGAACTAGCTTCTTTTTTGAGCACATGACTAGCCCAAGACTATGGCTAGCCATTCGGACTCGCTGTCGCTCGTATGGCCAAAAAAGAAGCTAGTTCGTAAAAATGCTAAGTTGCTCTCATATTTAGCACTATATATTTGTAGATAAAAGAAAAAATCCACCGAAGTGGATTTTTTCTTTCGAGTTTTATTTAGTACCGATACCGCTCCTGCTTAAAGGGGCCTTCGACTGGTACGTTGATATACTGGGCTTGTTTTTTCGTGAGCTTAGTGAGCGTCACGCCAAGTTTTTCTAAATGCAAACGCGCCACCTCTTCATCTAATTTTTTCGGCAAAGTATAAACTCCGATTGCATGTTTTTTTTGCCAAAGCTCCAGCTGAGCCAAGACCTGGTTAGTAAAAGACGCGCTCATGACGAAACTAGGATGCCCAGTCGCGTTACCAAGGTTAACTAGGCGTCCACGCGAAAGCAGGACGATAGCATGCCCGTCAGGAAAAATAAATTTATCAACTTGAGGTTTAATGTTAATTTCTTTAATCCCTTTGTATTTTTCTAATTTTTCAACTTGAATTTCGTTATCAAAATGCCCAATGTTGCACACGATAGCTTCGTCCTTCATTTTTTCTAAATGTTCAATCGTAATAATGTCTCGGTTGCCGGTGGTTGTGACAAAAATATTAGCCTCAGCTAAGGACTGCTCCACTGTTTTAACTTCAAACCCTTCCATTGTTGCCTGCAAAGCGCAGATCGGATCAACTTCAGTTATAATAACCCGCGCACCAAGCCCTTTCATACTTTGGGCGCAACCTTTCCCAACGTCGCCATAACCGCAAACTACCACGACTTTTCCAGCCACCATCACATCTGTCCCCCGCTTAATGCCATCAGCTAAACTTTCGCGACAACCATATAAATTATCAAACTTGCTCTTGGTCACGGAGTCGTTCACGTTAATTGCGGGAAAAAGCAACCTACCCTGCTCAAACATTTGGTAAAGCCGATGCACACCGGTGGTGGTTTCTTCCGAAACCCCTTTTAGATCTTTAATAATTTTACTCCAAAATTTTGGCTGCTCCCGATAAATCCTGGTTAAAATTTTCAGAAGCTCTTTTTCATCCTCACCTTTGCCGGCTAAACTTTGCT
>CAIPMZ010000042.1 GCA_903866285.1 uncultured bacterium | reverse complement strand
AGCCCTTCTTTAGCGTCATTTTCAAATGTGCTGGAAAATGCAGTTTCGGTGTCATAGTTAAATGATTTGACACGGCCAGACTGCGCCTTTCTTAAATTTCTTCAAACAAGTTGAAAAAAAATTGAATTTGACGCTAAAAAAACTGCATTGTATAATTTAGTTGTAAAAATTACTTAAAAAAATCATGGAAACAAAAAAAGAAATGTCTATTGAAGATTTAGCTAAATTAATGAATGCTGGATTTGAGAAATCAGCCCAACAGACAGATGAAAAAATAGAAAATCTTGCTAGAATTGTTCAAGATAGCCTCTTAAAAATGGATACTGGCTTCAAGGAAGTTAGAACTGATATTAAGGAGCTCAAGGATGAAGTGACTGAACTCAAGGCGACTACCGACAGAATTGAGGGAACAATAATTCAAAAAGCTGATAAAATAGATTTGAATACTTTGGATTATCGCGTGGAAAAATTGGAGGAAAAATACGCCTAACAAATTTATATTTTTTTCAAACAAAAAAATCCGACCTCAGCCGGATTTTTTAATATATTGAAAGCTTTTTTGAGACGGAAACTAGATATTCATATCTCCAAGCACATCATCAATACTCTTTTTTACTTCTGGAGCTGGAGTAGCAACTGCTGGTCGGGGTGTTCGCTCTCCGCGAGTTGAACCTTCTGGTTCGTTAATTTTCAGGTTTACGCGAGCATTGTTGCGTGCGCCAATTACTCTCAAAATAGTTCGCAGAGCTTTAGCGGTTTGACCTTCTCGTCCGATAACCATTCCCATGTCAGCAGGATTCACATCCAGAGTGATGAGAACGCCCATTTCATCGATTTTTCTTTCAACTTTAACATCTTCAGGCGTATCCACGAGTGCTTTCACAGCAAACTCCAAGAATTCCTGATCCGTAGGTCTTACTTGTGTCATAATTGTGTTTCTTTAATTACTGATTAGTTACCGAGAAAATAGTTTTAAATGGTTGACCAAACAATTCATCAGCCTACTTTCTTATTTCCAATTATGGTCTTTTTTGCCATTTTTGTCAAACCCAAATTATATTACTATATTGTCATATTGCTATATGGCTAAAATAATATTTTGCAGATTTGTAGATTTGCCTGCCTGCCGGCTCGTCTGCCGATAGGTAGGTAGGCGGATAATTGATTTGTAAATTCGTAGAGAAAAACTTAATTTCCTCGCCTTTTAAATAGCACCAATACCGTTTTCAAGCAAATCTGGATATCTTCCCAGAGCGACCAGTTTTCAATGTAATAAACATCCAGCTTATATTCATCTTCAAATTGTAAATCGCTGCGACCAGAAACTTGGGCCATCCCAGTCACGCCGGGTTTAATCGTCAGTAGACGCCTGTGATATTCGCTATATTTCTCAACCTCTCGTTGTTGATGGGGACGCGGCCCAACTAAACTCATATCGCCCTTAAGGACATTAAAAAATTGCGGAAGCTCATCAATTGAATATTTTTCAATAAACGCTCCGACCTTAGTTTTGCGAGGATCATTTTTAATTTTATAAAGCGGTCCTTTGCGCAAACTTTTTTTCGCAATTAGCTCCTTTTCATATTCAATTGCCTTGCGACCTTCTTTCGTATTTGGATCAGTGCACATCTCCCATTTCATATAACGAAATTTAAACACATCAAATTTCTTCCCATCGCCACCAATGCGCTCATTTTTATAAATAATTGGACCAGTTTTTTTCTCTTCAAAAAATGATTCCAATTTAATCAGTAGTGCAACCAAGCCCATCAAGGGCGCAAATAAAATAATTAGAAAGATAGACGCCACCAAATCAAAAGCTCTTTTTAAAATCTTCCCCCAGCCTTCTAGCGGGGTATTACGCACTTCAATAATCGGTTCGCCGCTGAAAATTCCTGCTTCAAAGCGAGCAGTTTGCAAGGTAGTTGGAATAAATTTATAAGCCACGTTATTAATTGCGCAATAATCAATCAATTTTTCTTGTTCCGAATCAGTCAGCGTCGAATCGCAAACAATAATTTCATCAAGACCTTTTTGCTTTTTAATTTGACGAATCAGCGTAATACTTCCGTTCTCAATATGGTCAACAATCCGATAACCAAGGCTGGGATCCTTTTCAATAATCTTTTTAACTTTATCCATCTTACCATTGCTGCCGATCAATAAGACCTGATGGACGCCCATCCCGCGAGTAATTAAAAGCTTTTTTTGAATCTTTCTTAGTAGATAGCGTCCGAAGATTACAAAAATAACCACTAAAACCCAACCGGCTAAAATAATAAAACGCGAAGAAAAAAATTCTCGCTTTAAAAAGATCGTCACGATTACCACCACTAGGGCAATCGAAGTAGCGGAAAAAACTTTTAAAGCTTCATGCCAAAATTTACGCGTAACCTGCAAGTTATAAAGACCCTCCAAAGCGTAAATAAATAAGATAACTGGCATCAGCATTAAAACCGCTAAAAAATAACTTTTCAACGGAAAATTATACAGTTTCGGTTTCAGTAAAAGAATTTCTGGAATATTGCGAATCACAAAAGCGCTCAGCGACGCTAAGATAATCATCGCCGCATCAATCGGCACCTGAATTGCACTAAAAATTAATTCTGACTTTTTTTTCATAATAAATTTATTTGAAATAAATAGAAATACAGTAGAAACATGCTTCGCGAAATACAATTGAAATTAATTGTGATCATATTTCTACCCCATTTCTACTTTATTTCCACCGTATTTCTACTTTATTTCTACTTTATTTCCATTGCATGTCAATTCTATTTCTACCTTATTTCTACTTTATTTCAACCCTATTTCCGTTGTATCTCCAAGCTGTTTTCTTTCAAAAACAAAATGTATCAAACCAATCGATAAGCCGGATTCTGTCGAGGACAACCATTTATCTAGGCATACTGTTACCAGCACACTCAAGCGGCACCCCACCAATGCTACGCATTGACACGCCGACTTATGCAGACTAGACACGGACTTTGTCAGAATTTCTTCTGCATCGGTCTGCGTTAAGTCAGCATTGGTCAGTGTGCCAGTGCGAAGCACTGGCAGTACGGCCTTGCATCCAAGTAAGGATTTAGCCGTTTCACCTCTCATGTTACCATAAGAACTCACCCAATCTTGCGAAAGGGTGTCTTGCTAACTTTCGCGCAAGACGTCTCTGCTCGCACCTCTGCCGTTGCGCAGCAACGGAAATTACAAATTACAAGAAACAAATAACAAACAAAAGTTAAGCCTCAATTGCCAAAAATCAAACTAAATTGTTTGTAATTTGAAAATTGGTTATTGAAATTTGTTTGATTATTGATTATTAGTTATTGAAATTTCCAGTGCTACGCACTGGCGATGGGCGTTACCCACTACCCCTGCCAATGCCACGCATTGGCACGCCGACTCATATAGACCAGACACTGACTTGGCAGAATTTCTTCTGCATCGGTCTGTGTTAAGTCAGCATTGGTCAGTGTGTCAGTGCGAAGCACTGGCTGAATGTCCGGACTTTCCTCCCTTATATGCCTCACTTCGCTCGTCAAATTTTAAATTATTTATTAACGGATTGCGAATTAACGGATTGGAATTCAAATTCGTTAATGCATTAATTCGTTAATTTTCAATAATAAATTGTCGAACAAAGTGAGGCACACAACGGCGATTGCCTAATTGACTTGATACATTTTATTTTCAAAGACCTCTTAAAAACATTATACCACAACCAGCGAATTCTATCCCTTTTTAGCCAAATTGTCAAGAGCTTAAAGCCGGTATTATTCTTTACTTAAAGCAAAATTAAGAGTATTAAGCTAGGTTATCACCTTGTTTATTTAGCGAAAATACGCTATACTTAAAAAAGTTTCGGGGTAGCCTATTAAAAGATAACCATACGCAAGCAATCAAAACAATCCTATTTTGGGTAAAGGGACTAAGTCCCTAATTGGGGACTTAGTCCCTTTGGAGGTAGGTTACATTAAGTTAATATAGCATCACTAAAAAAAATTAATTAATTTTAAATTATAAATCAAATGGAAAAAATCAAAGCGTTTTACCAAAAGAATAAACAGTTAACTATCCCCGCTATTATCCTAACTGCGGTCATCGGCGTCTATGGAGTTTATCGCATAGTTCACCACATGGAAGTTTTAAAAGTTAGAAAAGCCCAAGCAGCTCAAGCGGCTGAGCAAAGAAGGATTGAGAAAAAAGCTAAGAAAGCTGCCGAAGAAGCAACTCAGGCTCAAGTTGTGCCAACAACGCCAACAGTAACCACCCCCGAAATTACAAAGACAACTCCAGCAAAAACTACCTCAGCAGGGTTAAAATAGTCTCTCAAAAAATTACTTTAAAAAACACTCAAATTTATTTCGAGTGTTTTTTATTTGCCAAATTCGGCTTAATTAAACTTTTGTAAGGATTTTACCCTCTTAATATCTCTTGAATCATCTTGTATCTACGCTCTTGATTT
>CAIPMZ010000041.1 GCA_903866285.1 uncultured bacterium | reverse complement strand
TAAAAAAACTGGGCGTGGAAATTGTTTGGGAAAATATTGGCGATCCGATTGTAAAGGGGGAAACAGTCCCGCAGTGGATTAAAGCTATTATTGCCGAAACAATGAGCCAAGATGCATCCTTTGGATATTCTCCAACCAAAGGAATTTTAAGCGCGCGTAAATTTATCGTGGCGCAGCGTTTGCGCGAATCTAAGATTATCCTTGATCCTGAGGATATTCTTTTCTTTAACGGCCTAGGTGATGCTATCTCAAATGTCTTTACTTATTTGCGTCGCAGTGCGCGAGTAATTGGGCCTTGCCCCGCTTACCCAACTCATTCCTCGGCTGAAGCGGCCCACGCTGGCGCTCCACATATTGCCTATACGCTTGACTGTCGTAAAAATTGGTATCCTAACCTGGAGGATATTCGCAATAAAGTAAAATATAACCCCATGGTTGCTGGAATTTTAATTATCAACCCCGATAACCCGACCGGAATGGTTTATCCTAAACAGGTGCTTAAGGAAATCGTTTCCATTGCTAGGGAATATGGTTTATTTTTAATTTCGGATGAAACTTATGCGCGACTTTCGTATGGTCGCGAAGCAGTCACTCCGCTATACGAGTTAATTGGCGATGATGTGCCAGCGATTGTAATGCGCGGACTTTCGAAAGAGGTGCCTTGGCCAGGCTCGCGTTGCGGCTGGATCGAAGTTTACAATAAAGATAAGGATCCAGTTTTTGCTCGGTATGCGAAAACTTTAGTGGATGCAAAAATGCTCGAAGTTTGCTCGACGACTTTGCCTCAAATGGCATTGCCTCAAATTATCGGTGATCCTCGCTTTGCTCAGCACCTAAAGCTGCGCTGTGAGGGTTATCGTAGAAAAGCTGATATTGCACGAGCGGCTTTTTCGGCAGTTACTTTTTTAATTGCACCTTGCCCAGAAAGTTCCTTTTACTACTCCGTTGTTTTTGAGGATGGAGTTTTAAATAACAGGCAGACGTTAGCAATTTCAAATCAGGCTGTGAGAGAATATCTTGAAAAAGAAGTTGAAGGCGTAGCTCCGGATAAGCGCTTCGTTTTATATCTAATGGCCGCCACGGGTATTTGCGTGGTCCCGCTTTCAGGCTTTAACACTGAGTTGCCAGGCTTTCGGATGACTTTACTGGAGACAGATGAGAAAAAATTTAAGGAACTTATAATAAAAATTGTTGAGGCAATTAAAGCCTATGTCGGGAGTAATTAAGCGCCTAGTGGGAAAAATTTTAAGGGGTCATGCGAATCGCTTTTATAGTTAGAACCTCCTATCGCATATGACTTATTTTAAGCTTAATTTTAAACGCGGCGTCACTTTTTGAGGCTGTCAATTTTTGTGCTATGATAAGATAAAGGATAAAACTAAAAAAAATAAAAAAATATATGTCTCTCGATAACTTAAACAAAGATTTATATGATTCTAGCGAAGGCTCGGATTCTTTTCATCCGCACGAGCGAAATCAGTACGATCCGACCTTGGGCGGAGTGTCAGGTAGTAGCCCCTTTGATGAGAAAAGGGATTGGGAGGAAAATCGCAGGCAACTGAATCCTCTTCAAAAAAGAGTTTTAATAATCTCCCTAGTAAGTTTGGGCGTGGTTGTTTTGGTGGTGGGTGGTTTTGTTTTTTCGGCTTGGTGGCAAAAGAACGCTTTCCACCAAGATCGTGTCGCTATTTCTTTCGAGGGACCAAAAGAAGCGGATAGTAATAATATCGTAAAATATTTGATTCATTATAAAAATAGCAATCCGATTAAACTTAATAACGCCGAGATTCAATTAAGTTACGCTGAGAATTTTCAGCCCATTGATAATGTTAACGTAAAATATCTGAACTCCACGAATAGCCGGATTTTTATTGGGGATATTCCTGCGGGAGGAGCGGGCGTAGTTGAGATAAAAGGAATTTTTTATGCCCCGAAAGATTTTCCAGTTTATTTGCATGGCTCAATCCATTATGTCCCTTCAAATGGAAAGACGCAGTTTGCGATGGATGCCCAGACCAGTGTTAATATCACAACTGCTCCAGTAATCTTAGATGTTAGCGCCCCAGCCCAGGCCGTGGATGGTGATAAGATTGAATATGTGATTGATTATAAAAATTTAGATCTGCGTAGTTTGAGTAACGTGGAAATCACTGTTCAGTTCCCAGAAAGTTTTCAATTGAGCGAAGCGCTGCCCGAGCCGTCACAAGATAATTCCCATTGGGTGATTGGTAATCTCGAATCTAACCAAGGCGGAAAAATAAGAATTAAGGGTATTTTGCGAGGCAGTAATGACGAGAATAAACCGATCGTTGTTTCTATGGGCAAACTTGGTACGGATGGGCAGCTAGCGATTTATAATAAAAGAGAAACTAGCACGAAGATAATCGCGCCAATTTTAACGGTGACGCAGGAGCTTGGTGGCGCTACCGGAGATAATATTATTAAGGCGGGAGATATGCTTAGATACACAATTAAATACCGTAATGCTGGAACTGTTGGTTTGCGGAATGTAATTGTGACAGCGGAAATTCAGAGTAAGATCTTAGATTTTTCTAAAGTAGCGGTGGAAAAAGGTTTTTTTGATGGAAGTAAAAATATAATTACCTGGAAAGCTTCGGATATTCCAGCGCTGGCTAATATTAATCCAAGTGAGGGCGGGCAGCTTAATTTTTCAGTCCCGGTTAAATTAATTATTCCAGTCGCAACTAGCAATGATAAAAATTTTACCGTTGCGACGATTGCTAAAATTGATAGTCCAGATATTCCAGTGCCAACTGGGGCAAGTAAGATAATTGGAAGTAACAAGCTAGAACTAAAACTTGCTTCAAAGGTTATTCTAGAAACAAAGGGTTTTTATAATGACGCTCAAATCAAGAACACTGGTCCGGTTCCGCTCCAGGTGAATAAAGAAACGCTTTTGGCGGTGCATTGGTCTTTAGCGAATATCTCAAATGATTTAGCTGACGTTAAAATTGTCTCCTCGTTGCCTTCAGGGGTACGTTGGACTGGCTTAATCTATCCTGAAAATGAATATATTACTTATGATGAGCGTACTAATCAATTGATTTGGAGTGTGGGTAATCTTTTGGCTGGAACAGGCTTGATTTCGGCAGTGCGGGAAGTTGCATTTCAAGTTGGAATCACACCCCAAATTAATCAAGTCGGGCTGCTGCTTAACCTCTTAAATGAGGCAAACCTTACGGGAGCAGACACCTTTACTGGCAAGCACGTTACAATTGGAAGTGCTGTAAAAAATACGCAACTTACGGAAGATCCAGTTATGGGTAATGAGGGTGGGAAGGTGGTTGAGTAGTCATTTTATCATTTTAGCATTTAAACATTTTATCAATTTGGCTACATGATGATGCAGTTAGATGCTTGCATGTTTATATGTTTATATGTTTAAATGATTGAATGTTTATATGCCTGAATGATTGAATGTTTATATGTTTAAATGATTGAATGATTATATGTTTATATGCTTAAATGATTTATGACCTTATGGCTTTTGAATTAAGTAAACAAATTGGCGCTAGGCGGGTGGGAAAACTACATACTAAAAACGGAGTAATCAACACTCCGTTTTTTATGCCTATTGCAACGAAGGGAGCAGTAAAAAATCTTTCGCCGGAGGACCTGAAGAAACTAGGCGCAGAAATTGTTTTAGGCAATACTTATCATCTCTGGCTCCGTCCAGGGGATGAGCTAATCGCGCGCGCTGGTGGTCTGCATCAATTTATGCATTGGGATAGGCCCATCTTAACAGACTCTGGTGGTTATCAAGTTTTTTCGCTAGGCGCACGAGCCAAAGAAAAATATGGTACGAGCGGGGTAAAAATTTCCGAAGAGGGGGTTAGTTTTACGGATCCAATCGATGGCAAGAAATATTTTATGTCGCCGGAAAAATCAATCGAGATTCAGCTTAATCTTGGTTCGGATATGATTATGGTCTTGGATGAATGTCCACCTTTTCCTTGTTCGCATGAGCAGGCGAGAAAATCGATGGAGCTAACTTTGAGATGGGCAACTCGTTGCTATGCATATTTTCAGCAAAGAATTAAACAGGAAAGTGAAAAATATGACAAAGAGAAAGTCATCAGTCATCAGTCATCAGTAAGAAATGAGGGAAAGTCGGATGACAGCTTGCCGATGACTGATGACAGTCGGATTGTCACTCGGCCTTTGCTTTTTGGAATCGTACAAGGCAGTATTTATGAGGATTTACGGAAGGAATGTACTCAGCGCTTAATTGAAATTGGCTTCGATGGTTACGCGATTGGCGGCGTGGCGGTCGGGGAGCCACGTGAGCAGCTGGCTGAGATTTTAACTTGGGTGGCGCCACTGCTACCTGCGGATAAACCGCGCTATTTGATGGGACTTGGGCGGCCAGAAGAACTAGTCAACGCGGTTCAAGCTGGAATGGATATGTTTGACTGCGTAATTCCAACGCGGGAAGGAAGACATGGGCGGCTCTTCCATTGGAAGAGAAATCTAAAATCTCAAATTCCAAACTCCCTGCCTACCTGCCTACCGGACAGGCAGGCCAGACAGGCAGGCAAATTCCAAAAAAATTCCAAATTCCAAATTCTAAATTCCGAAGAAAGTGACAATGACATAAAAAAAACAAACGCTGATATAGAAAATGTTCCATGTTCTATGCTCCATGATTCGCCAGAAGCTTTCTACGAAACGCTCAATATTGCTAATGAAAAATTCAAGGAAGACTTTACCCCGATTGAAAGTGGCTGCCAGTGCGAAACTTGTCAGAATTTTACGCGGGCTTATTTGCATCATCTATTGAAAACGAGTGAGCCACTTTATTTAAAATTAGCTTCAGTGCATAATTTGCATTTTTATCTTACTTTAATGAAATTATTGCGAAATGAATAGTTAGTAAGATTGTGAAAATGTTTTTTTTGTGGTATACTTTCAAAGTAAGAAACTTTTTTAAAATAAAAAATGTCAGAACTTTGTATAAAAGTAGATCAGCTTAGGGTGATTTACAATCAGGGAAAATCAAATGAGGTCCGCTCGCTTGATGGAGTCAGTGTTGAAATATATTCACAGGAATATGTGATTATTTATGGTCCTTCGGGCTGTGGAAAATCAACTTTGCTTTATGGAATTTCTGGTTTGCAGGCTCCAACTTATGGGGATGTTATCGTGAGTGGAAAAAACTTAGCTAAGATGACGAAAAAGGAGAAAGTTCAGTTCCATCAGACTAACGTGGGAATGGTTTTTCAAGCCTTTTATTTAATTGAAACGCTTACCGTTTTAGATAATGTCTGTCTACCAAAAGTTTTCCGGGGCGAGAGTCTGGTTGAGCGTCGTGAGGCTGCGATGAAGCTACTGCAACGATTTAGCATTGCTGAGCAAGCAGACCGATTTCCAAGTCAACTTTCTGGTGGTCAAAAGCAACGCGTTTCGATTGCGCGAGCTTTAGTTAATAATCCTGAAATAATTTTAGCGGATGAACCGGTTGGAAACTTGGATAGTGAATCAGCTCAAAACGTGTTGGATATTTTTAAAGAGATCAATGAGGTGGACAAGAAAACCTTGATTATGGTGACGCATAATCCAGAGCATCTCGTGTACGCAGATAGAGTTGTTTATATGAAGGACGGCAAGATTATCAGGGAGGATATCAATAGAGATAAGCGCCCAGCAGAAGCGGCTAAAAAAGATTTCATAACTGCTCCCGAGGATATTTCAAATGAGTTGCGTTTGTTGATGCGAACTTTTAAGAATTTATCTTTACAGCAAGTTGGGGTGTTGCTGATTCCTTTTAAAGCGAAGCAGCTTATGACGCATATTCTTTCGGAATTGACTGAAGATCAGACTTCGGCAGCAGAGAATTTGTTGAAAGAATTTTTATTTAATAATATTGATGAGGCTGGCTTTAAGTCAAGACTTGATTTGGATTCCGAAAAAGGTGGGGCTGGTTGGAATAAACTCAGAGCGACTTCTTTCGTGGATAGGGCGCAAGAAATTATTAAAGTGGCCGATCAAATAAATAAAAATCCAGAGCAGGCGCTGTTGGAAATCTCGGACTATTTAATTAGCGAGCATCATTTAAAGTTGGACACAGAGGCCTTGCTGCGATTTAGAGCATTTATAAAAATGCGACTTGAAAATAAAGTTGATAGGTTTGGCCTGCAACAACGTTTGGATTTTTCTATAAAACTCGGTGGCGCTGGTTTATATAGTGGCACAGCGGAGAAAGTTGTGCGCGAATTGGAATTGATGATGCTCTTAAATTATTCAGCCCAATAAGAAATATGAAATTTAGCGATCTATTTAATTTATCGACTAGGATGTTTAAAGCGAGAACTTCGCGGACGCTTTTAACTGTACTTGGAATGAGTATCGGGATCGCGGCTATTTTATTTCTAGTCTCTTTCGGCTATGGTTTGCAAAAAACTTTATTAGAAAGGATTACAACCTCGGATTCGCTTTTAACGTTGGATATTTCCGAGGCTAAATCTGGGTCTGTGGTACTTGATAAAGAAGTAATAAAGAAGATTGAGGCCATGCCTGGGGTAGAGGATGTTAGTCCAGCTTTCCAAATCTCAACCCAAGGTCACCTAGAGGACTTATCTGCAGACATCACAACAATCGGCTCAAAACCATCTTTTCTGAAATTAGGTGGCTTCAAGCCAACTGAAGGAACTCTTTTCTCAGATAGTAACCAGTATGGAATAGTGGCTAGTTCTTCCATTGCGCAGGTCTTTGGGAAGTCCCCAGCGGAAATGTTGGGCAAAGAAATATCCTTTTCCTTTTTTATCCCAATTAGCAATGATTCTGAGGCACCAGTAAATTTAGAACAAACTGAACTCAAACGCGTCGAGAGTGATCAAAAATTCACAATCGTGGGAATTGTTGAAGGGCAAGATAATATTGTCTATTTAAATGCGACCACCCTGGGAAATCTTGGTATTAAACGATATGGTCAAGCTAAAGTTAAGTGCCGTTCGAATGCTGAGATGATTGCGGTTCGGGACAAGATTCTAGAGGCTGGACTGCTGGTTTCTTCGCTTTCGGATACGGTTGATCAAGCCAATCAAATTTTCAGGGTAGTGCAATTAGTGCTGATGCTTTTTGGTATCATCGCCTTGGTTGTTTCGGCGATTGGAATGTTTAATACAATGACGATTACCTTATTGGAAAGAACTGAGGAAATTGGAATCATGAAATCAATTGGCGCTTCAGATGGGGGAATTTCGGTTATGTTTTTTATGGAATCGGCAATCATGGGATTTTTAGGTGGGGTGATGGGAATTTTTATTGGTTGGCTGGGTGGAATTATTTCTAATACAGTTATAAATATGGTGGCGGTGAGTTTCGGGGGAGAAAAAGTTAGCTTATTTTAC
The DNA here is from genome assembly GCA_903866285.1 of uncultured bacterium. Taxonomy (GTDB): domain Bacteria; phylum Patescibacteriota; class Minisyncoccia; order Moranbacterales; family GWC2-37-73; genus CAIPMZ01. The sequence continues at coordinate 10,725 of CAIPMZ010000041.1, read as the reverse complement.
AGTCCACTTTGGTTTATGGCTTCAATTTTAATCTTTTCTACGGTAGTTGGCTTCTTTACTGGCTTTGTGCCAGCCCGCCGGGCTAGTAAGATTGACCCGTTGGATGCGTTACGATATAAGTAGAATGTAGCATGTATAATGTAGAATGTATGATACAAAATATATGATACAAAATACATGTAGAATGTAGAATGTAGAAATGCTTCATGCTTCATACTTTATACTTACTACATCATACATAATACTGAGTAACGCAGGTTGCTCTTTTTTGTTAAAATGTTTAAATGCTTGCATGTAGAAATGAATTTATGTTTGCATGTTTATAGGTTTAAATGTTAGCATGTTTATATGAAACTACTCTACGGCAGTCCTATTGCAGAAAAAATCTTAACCGCCTTGAAGGCTGATATTTTGGGTTGCGCTGAAAAACCAGGCTTGGCAGTAGTTTTGATTGGCAGCAATCAAGCTTCCAAGCTGTACGTTGGGCTAAAGGAAAAAAGAGCGAAAGAAATTGGGCTGAATTTTTTTCGGTATAACTTTTCAGAGCAAGCTACTGAGCAAGAAATTTTAGCGTGTATTCAAAAACTAAATAAAGCTGAAAAAGTTAGTGGCATTATTGTGCAGCTACCTTTGCCGTCAGGTTTTGATACGGAAAAAATAATTTCGGCCCTTGATTCGAAAAAAGATGTGGATGGTTTTCACTGCGACAATGCCGAGAAATTTTTAAAGGGCGAAAGTGAAATTTATCCAGTTTTTCCCCATGCAATTTTAAAATTAATCGAAAGTAGCGGCGAGAATTTAGCTGGCAAGCGAGCCGTGATAGTCGGAAATTCGCAGGAATTCGGCAGGTTGATGCAGCTGGCGCTTGAGCAAAAAGGGCTTTTAACCGAGTTTGTTTTGGCCGGGCAACTTTCTTCGAAGCTCGGGAAAATCAGGGCGGCGGACGTGGTTGTGAGCGCTGTGGGCTCGCCAGGGCTTCTTTTGGGTCAAATGCTTAAAGAAGGCTCTATCATTATTGACGGCGGGATTGAAAAGGTAGGCGACCAGGTTTTTGGCGACGTCGATTTTGGCTCAACTAAGGATTTAGCCGGCTTTATCACCCCGGTTCCTGGCGGGGTTGGACCCGTGACGATTGCTTGTCTGCTGGAAAATACTTACTTGGCGTTTAAGGCTTTAAAAAGGGAAAAATAGCCGGGTTAATCTCTTGCCAGAATGGCTAAATGCTACTAAAATGAAGATAGTGGCTTTTTTGTGTTTAAAAAATTCGCTTGCATAAGTTTTTCTTTTTATCCCAGTGAAAGTGTTTTTTAATTATTGGACTTTTTTGACACCGAGGTAAACCACTTTCAAGCGAAAAAAGAAAAAGTATGCTCGCTCATTTTTGTAAGTTTATATATTTGTAGGTTTATGGAAAAATATAACCCAAAAGAAATTGAAAAGAAATGGCAGGAAAAATGGGAGAGCGCTGGGCTGTATAGGGATTATAGTCGCGCGAAGAAATTTTACGCGTTGGATATGTTTCCGTATCCATCTGGCGCAGGCTTGCACGTGGGGCATCCGAAAGGATTTATTGCAACTGATGTAATCAGTCGTTTTAAGATGCTCAACGGTTATAGCGTGCTTCACCCAATGGGTTGGGATGCTTTTGGACTTCCGGCGGAAAACTATGCCATCAAAAACAAGGTGCATCCGAGCGTTGCCACTGAGAAAAATGTGGCGACTTTTAAAAAACAACTTGAAGCTTTTGGTTTTACTTATGATTGGGACCGGGAAATCAGTACGACTGATCCAGCTTATTATAAATGGACGCAGTGGATTTTTTTGAAACTGTTTGAAAAAGGTTTGGCGTATGAGTCGAATGAGCCAGTGAATTGGTGTCCGAGCTGTAAAACCGTGCTTTCGAATGAAGATTTGGAGGACGGGCTTTGTGAACGTTGCGGAACGCAAGTGGTGCAGAAAAAAATGCGTCAATGGGTCTTGAAAATGACGGACTATGCTGAAAGATTGTTGGCTGATTTGGATAGCAAGGAGTTGGATTGGGAAGATGCTATTATTGCCCAGCAGAAAAATTGGATTGGAAAAAGTGAAGGAACAATCGTAAAATTTTCAATTTTCAATTCTCAATTTTCAAACAAATCTCAAAATTCAAATGATCAAAATTTTATAGAAGTGTTTACTACTAGAGTTGATACGATTTTTGGTTGTACGTATTGTGTGGTGGCGCCAGAACACTCCATGCTGGAAAAACTCAAATCACAAATCACAAATTACAAAGAGGTTGAGGATTATGTGATTGCTTCGCAGAATAAAACGATTTTAGAAAGAACGGAATTACAAAAGGAAAAAACAGGCGTGAGGCTAGAAGGGGTTGAAGCTATTAATCCTTTCAATGGACAGGCGGTTCCTCTTTTTGTGGCGGATTACGTCTTGGGTGGCTACGGCACTGGAGCGGTGATGGCGGTGCCGGCGCACGACGAACGAGATTTTGAATTTGCCAAGAAATATAAACTGCCGATTGTTGAAGTTGTAATAGGTGGATTAAATAAAGAAAAAGCTTTTACGGATGATGGCGTGCTTATAAATTCAGGGCAATATACGGATTTGAAATCAGCCCAGGCGCGGGAAAAAATGACGGCGTGGTTGGAAGAAAAAAAATTGGGCGAGAAAAAAGTAAATTTTAAAATGCGAGATTGGATTTTTTCAAGGCAACGTTATTGGGGCGAACCAATACCAATAATTTTTTGCGAAAATTGCAAAACATTATTGGAAAATTCCAAATTCCAAACCTGCCTGCCGGTAGGCAAGGTTCCAAATCCCAAAAATGAGGAAGAAGCTTATTTTGAAATAGCCGGTAAGAAATTTAATCGAGGAGAAATTTTAAATCCTGGATGCATTGCTATTGCCGAAGAGCAATTGCCGTTGCAATTGCCTGCGGTTGAAAACTATGAGCCGACTGGCACAGGCGAAAGTCCGCTGGCTAATATAGCTGAGTGGGTTAGGACTACTTGTCCGAAATGTGGCGGACCGGCCAAGAGGGAAACCAACACAATGCCCCAATGGGCTGGCTCATCTTGGTATTATTTGCGCTACATTGATCCGAAGAATGCTGAAAAATTAATTGAGCCACAATTAGAAAAAGACTGGATGCCAGTGGATTTATATGTTGGTGGGGCAGAACATGCGACTCGGCATCTTTTATATGCGCGTTTTTGGCACAAATTCTTATACGATCTTGGTGTGGTGACGACCTCAGAACCTTTCAAGAAATTTTTATATGTGGGACTTATCCTAGCGCAGGATGGCCGCAAGATGAGCAAGCGTTGGAATAACGTCATCAATCCAGATGAAGTAATTGAGCAATTTGGCGCAGATTCGATGCGGCTTTACGAAATGTTCATGGGACCATTTTCGCAGAGTGTGGCTTGGAATACGAATGGCGTAAGTGGCGTAAGAAAGTTTTTAGAAAAAGTTTGGAAGCTCCAAGAAAAAGTAACTAGTAATCAGGAACTAGGAACTAGTAAGTCGAAAAACATTTTACACAAGACAATTAAGAAAGTGACGGGGGATATTGAAAATTTCAGATTTAACACGGCGATTTCGCAACTGATGATTTTGGTTAATGCTTTTGAGAAAGCGCAATCAATCTCGGTTACTGATTACCAATTACTGATTACTATTTTATCTCCTTTCGCGCCACACATCGCTGAAGAACTTTGGCAGCAGCTTGGAAATGAGCAATCAATCTTTCTGCAAACCTGGCCAGTGGCTGAAGATAAATATTTGAAAGACGAAGAAGTTGAGATGGTAGTTCAAGTTAATGGAAAAGTCCGCGAGCGTTTAATAGTTTCTATTGATGTGACCGAAGATGAAATTAAGGAAACGGCCTTGGAAAATGAAAAAGTTAAAAAATTTACGGACGGCAAAGAAATCAAGAAAATAATTTTTGTGCCAGAGAAGCTAATCAACATCGTTTTAAATTAAACGGATTATCACAGATTAATAACGGATCTGTACGGATCACGGATTAGCGATTAGGATTTGTGATTAGTAAAAATTCGTAAATAATTCGTGAATATTAGCATTAATAATATGCAGATAGTAATTTTGACCGCTGGTCGGGGAACAAGAATGAGAGAATTGACCGACAATGTTCCTAAAAATATGTTGAAAGTTCAAGATAAGCCGATTTTGGCTTGGAAAATTGACGCACTTCCGGCTGAAGTTGATGAAGTGATTTTTGTGATTGGTTATTTGGGAAATCAGATTAAAGAATATTTTGGTGATTTTTACGGGGGCAAGAAAATTTCTTATGTGGTGCAGGAAAAATTAAACGGCTCTGGCGGCGCAGTTCATTTAATAAAAAATTTAGTCAACGCTGATTTTTTAGTAATGAATGGCGATGATTTATATTTAAAAAAAGATGTTGAAAAAATGTTGAAAAATGACTTAGCGTTATTGGGACTAGAAATCGATGCTTCGGATAAATTTGGAATTATTAAGTTTAATGAAACTGGAAATTTGGAGGAAATAATTGAAAGAGGGAAGGTTGCCTACCGCGCGCTTGCAAACGTCGGCCTTTATAAGCTAAACAAAAAGTTTTTTGAATATCCGCTGGTGCCGATTGGAAATGCGGAGTTTGGCCTTCCTCAGACGTTAGTTCTAATGGCGAAAGATTATCCTGTAAAGGTTGAAAAAGCTAGTGACTGGTTCCCAATTGGAGACCCTGAGCAATTGGAGAAAGCCCAGGAAATTATTGGTAAGTTTGCTAACTAATAAACACAGATTTATGACGGATTAACACGAATCACGAATTAAAATGCAAAAATCCGTGATCAGTGAAAATCTGTAAATAATCCGTAAAAATCCGTAAGCTATCCGTGATTAGTAAAAATCCGTAAATAACCAGTGTAAATTAGTATTAATATATGCAGAGAAAAAAAATTGTAACAATTGGGGGTGGCAATGGGAGTTTTATGTTGCTAAGTGGATTGAAAAAATATGCAGTGGATTTGACGGCGATTGTTTCGATGACGGACAATGGTGGGGCAAGTGGAGTTTTGCGCGATGAGTTGGGTGTGCTTCCGCCGGGGGATGTGAGGCAATGTTTGGTGGCGCTGAGCGATTCTTCGGCAATGCTACGCGAACTGATGAATTATCGTTTTGAAGAAGGTGGGCTGAAAGGTCATAGTTTTGGTAACCTTTTTCTTTCGGCGTTGGAAAAAATTAACGGAAGCTTTGCCAAGGGTGTGGCGGAGGCAGTTAATATTTTAAATGTCAAAGGCGAAGTGGTGCCGGTGCTTGATCGAGATACGAACATCTTATTTGAACTTAATAATGGCAAAAAATTAGAAGGGGTTGTGGAGGTTGATCACAGCTTTGATTTAGCTACGATTGGACTCAAAAAAGCTTCACTTTTTCCACGCACCAAAGCTAGTAAAAAAGCGATTGAAAAATTACTGGAGGCGGATTTAATTGTGATTGGCCCAGGACATCATTATTGCAGTATTATTCCGAACTTATTGGCTGAGGGAATTCCGCAAGCAATTAGAGACTCAAAAGCAGTCGTTGTCTATAATTGTAATTTGGTGAATAAAAAAGGGCATAATGATGGTTTTTCCTTGGATGATTATGTGACTGATATCAATAAATATCTCGGGGGCAGTAGGATTAATTTCGCGACTTTTAATAGTCAAAAGCCGGCTGCTTATTTAATTAAAAAATATGCCGATCAAAAAGAGCTATTGGTTTCGTTTGATAAAAACCAAAAAACCGATCGAAATTATAAAATTGTCAAAGCTGATTTGATCAGTGGTAAAAAACCAAGTTACAGTAAAGTTGATGTATTTGCCAGTCGTCGAGCGTTTATCCGTCATGATAGCGACAAGCTCGCCAAAGTTTTAATGATGATCTTGGAGATGGGCGACTTTGAGAGTATTATTAAGGAAATCATCTAAATAACGAATAAGGGCAGATTAATAACAGATTAAAACGGATCACGGATTAGTAGCTTATGGATAATCATTATAAATGATTAAACAAAAAATTCGTGATTAGCGAAAATCCGTAAAAAATTCGTGAAAATTTGTAATTCTATGGAAAAACAAGATCAAGCAACTCAAAATGATCCTCAATCTAATAAGTTACTTTCGCTTTCGGAATTTCGGCGGGAGTTAGGAATCCCGCTGATTTTAGTTAAGCGGTTGATTGTTTGGGGTGAAATCGAATCGGTGCGGGCGTTGGATGGAACGCTGAAAGTTGCAACATCTGAAATTGAGGTAGCCAAAAAACTGCTGGGAACGCCGTATAAAAAAGCCAGACTTTTTTTAAAGGCACTTGGACCAGGGGTAATTACGGGTGCTTCGGATGATGATCCTTCGGGGATTGGAACTTATTCAGCGGTCGGCGCAACTTTCGGCCTTTCAATTTTGTGGATGGCGGTCTGGCTTTTGCCAGTGATGACAGCTATTCAGGAAGCTTGCGCAAGAATTGGCGTTGTTACTAATAAAGGCTTGGCGGGAGTTATTAAAACGCATTATAGCCGCAAAGTTTTGTTGGGAGCCGTAACTTTACTGATTGTGGCTAACGTGGTAAATATCGGAGCAGACCTGGGAGCGATGGCGGCAGCAATTGGGATGTTTAGTGATGTTAATTCTTATCTGATTATTATTGGGCTTACGGTGGTGATAACGTTGTTGGAGATTTTTGTACAATATCATTTGTACGTAAAATTTCTAAAGTTCTTAGCTGTTTCAGTTTTGGCTTACGTCGTAACGGGCTTTATGATCCATCCGGATTGGCTGGAAATTTTTAAACATTCTTTTATCCCAACGATAACCTTAAGCAACGAATATTTATTTGCGATGGTGGCGGTTTTCGGCACGACAATCACCCCATATCTTTTTTTCTGGCAGGCTTCGGAAGAGGTGGAGGAAAATAAATTACTTAAGCACAAGTGTCACACAAAGAAGGGGCTTTGTAATCGGATCTCTCATATGCGAGGCGATGTGTATACGGGGATGGTTTTAGCTAATATCGTTTTTTTCTTTATTGTCCTGACAACAGCGCAAGTCCTTTTCGCTAATGGTATTACGAATATCAATACGGCGGCTGACGCGGCCAAAGCCTTGGCACCCCTGGCTGGAAAAAATGCGGCGGCGCTGTTTGCTTTTGGCATTATTGGGACGGGACTATTGGCAATTCCGGTCTTAGCGGGGAGTGGGGCGTATGCACTTTCGGAAGTTTTGAGTTGGAAAGAAGGCTTAGAATATAAATTCCTGCAAGCGAAAGGTTTTTATTTAATTATTACGCTTTCGATTGTTTTTGGGGGCCTGTTTAATTTTTTCAAAATTAATCCAATTGCCGCGCTGTATTGGTCAGCCTTTTTAAACGGAATTATCGCGGTACCGCTATTGTATTTAATTATGAAGATTGGAGATAATCCAGAAATCATGGGAGAGGAGCGTCATCCAAAATGGGTTAAATTTTTTGGTTGGTTTGCCGTGGTGGCCATGACGATTGCGATTGTTGTGATGGTGGGAATGGAATTTATTTAGTAAGTTATGATCTATTAAAGAATTAACGGATTAACGAATTAAGTTAAGTTGGTATTAGAAATTAGGCATTTTTGTTCCATGTTTTATGTTACATGTTACATGATTTGATCTTATGGATAATTTTGAAATAAAATTTGTAAAATATTTAAATCAGGTCGGCTTTAAGCGACTGGATAGTTTTTTAGGTTTAGTAAATTCAATTAGATTCTTAGCTTTTTTCTGGCTAGTTTTAACTATTGTCGCCGTCATTACCCATCCGGTGATTACAAATAGTTTTTTAGTAGCGGTTTTAATTGTTTGCGCGCTGCACTTTGGAATAACGGAGGGACTTATTAAGCATTTTTTAACTCGATTTTTTCCAAAACGGAAAAGGCCGTATGTTACATATCCAGAAATAATAACCCCAATTGGAAAAAAATTTAGTGATGCTTCTTTTCCTTCGAGTCATATGGCGACAACCATGGCGATGCTGGTGGTGATTGTGAGTTTTTATCCGTCCTTGCTTTTACTTTCAATTGGGATGATTATTCTAATGGCTTTTTCTCGTTTGCATAATGGCATGCATTATCCTAGTGATGTTGCAGTTGGAATCTTGTTGGGCTATGCTTATGGTTGGGTGGCACTGGAGGTGGCGAGAATGCTGTTTTAAAAGATATTTTTATCATCAGCCTTTGTCCAGAGGAAGGGAACGTAGGTCATTGGAAGTAGGAATAAGAAGTAGGCATTAAGAAAAATGATTTCTAATTTCTTTTTTCTAATTTCCATTGCTTATTTCTAAAGCCCATTGTTCCTTGTTTCTAAAATCAGCAAAGCTACATTTTCCTGTAGTTAGCTAATTATTTCAAAATAAACCATTTCTGTATGAAAATTTTTATCGACTTTGACGATGTGCTTTTTAACACTAGGGATTTCAGCGCCTATTTGAAAGAGTTTTTTGCTAAGGCAGGAATTAGCCAGGAGCTTTTCCAACAGTATTATTATGATCCTGTAGCTCAGGCTAATGGCAACGTAAAATTATTTAACCCCGAGGGCTTGCTTGCTCGCTTAGAAAAATATGAGAAAATTAAGGTGGCTGGCATCCGGGCGGAGCTTAACACGCAGTTGCAAGATTTGCGTCGTTTTGTTTTTGCGGATGTCCAAGCTTTCCTGGTAGCAATGGGCAAGGAAAACTTATATGTGGTTTCCTTTGGCCTGCCGAGTTTTCAACAGCGTAAATTTATTGGGAGTGGGCTAAGTGAGTTAGTCGAGAGTTGTGTGGTAACGGAAAATTTGAAAGCGCAGGCGGTAGCTCAGTTAATTGAAGAAGTACCAATTAAGCCAACAGAAAAAATAATTTTTATTGATGATCGAATTGAGCAACTCGAGGATGTCAAAAAGAAGCATCCTGCCATACTGACAATTTTTCTTTGTCGGAAAGAAGGGCGTTACTGCGACCAGCAAAATGAATTTTGCGACTGGGAAGCGCATGATTTGAAAGAGGTGGAAAAAATAATTTCTAATACAAAATCAAGGTAATTGGCAATGGCTAGACATTGGAGGCTAAGCCTCTTTGCAACGGGCAATGACTTTTCAATAGAAGAGCCAAATGGCTTATCCTATCGGGAATGCAAGTAAGGTTAATATTTAATGAAACTAATTCTATGTGTGGAATTATTGGATATATTGGAAAAAAACAAGCGGTGCCGATTTTATTGGATGGGCTGAAGCGGCTTGAATATCGAGGCTATGATAGCGCTGGAATTTCAGTGATTACGTCAGGCCCTACTAGTAAGATTCTAACCTTGAAGGCAACTGGCAAAGTTGCGATGTTAGAAGAAAAAGTTTCCAGTCAGCATATTATCAGTAACACAGGAATCGCACATACCCGTTGGGCAACCCACGGTAAGCCTTGTAATAAAAATTGTCATCCCCACCTTGATTGCAACGGAAACATTTCAGTTGTGCACAATGGAATTATTGAAAATTATCAGCAGCTCAAAAATCAGCTGATCAAGAATGGCCATCATTTTTCTTCCGAGACTGACAGTGAAATTGTAGCTCATTTGATTGAAGAATTTTGCAAAAAAATGGATTTTCGTGAAGCAGTTTTGCAATCGCTGAAATTACTCAAGGGAACCTATGGTCTGGCAATTTTGCATAAAGATCATCCAGCGCAGATGATCGTAGCGCGCCTGGGAAGTCCGCTTTTGCTTGGAGTCGGTAAGGAGGAATTTATTGTTGCTTCGGATGCCTGCGCGATTGTGCAATATACAGACAAGGTTGTTTATTTAGAAGATGGGGAGGTGGCCTTGATCACGCCGGAAGGTTTTGAGGTCATGAACATTAAAAACAAAAAAATTGAAAAGAAAGTCAGCACGCTTGATTGGGACATGGAGCAAGCGCAAAAAAACGGTTTCCCCCATTTCATGCTCAAGGAGGCTTTTGAACAACCTGAATCAGTGAAAAATGCGATGCGAGGCAGGATTTCAAAAGCGGATGGTATGGCAAGGCTTGGAGGATTGCGAGATGTGGAAAAAAAATTGAAAAACATTAATCGCATCGTTATTGTTAGCTGTGGCACGTCCTATTATGCCGGCTTAGTTGGCGAATACATGCTGGAAGAATATGCTGGCATTCCGGTGGAAGTTGAATATGCTAGCGAGTTTCGTTATCGTAAGCCGATTTTAAATAGAAAAACTGCCGTGATTGCGATTTCGCAGTCAGGCGAAACAGCAGACACGCTGGCCGCCATTCTAGAGGCTAAAAATAAAGGAGCTCTAACTTTGGGCATCATCAATACGGTTGGCTCGACCATTGCGCGCGAAACTGAGGCGGGGGTTTATAATCATGCGGGTCCGGAAATGGGCGTAGCTTCAACTAAGGCTTTCACCTCCCAGCTCACTATTCTGACTTTGCTGACCGTTTTTCTTGGCCGACAGCGAGAGATGTCGCTGGTCACTGGGCAAAGAATTCTCCAAGAGCTTGAAAAAATTCCTGCTCAAATTGAAACAATTTTGAAACAAGGAAAAGAAATCAAAAAAATTGCCTTAAAGTACAAGAATTATGCCGATTTTCTCTATATGGGCAGAAAATATAATTTTCCAATTGCGATGGAGGGAGCGCTTAAAATCAAGGAAATAGCCTATGTGCACTGCGCGGGTTATCCTTCTGGTGAAATGAAACATGGGCCGAT
>CAIPMZ010000040.1 GCA_903866285.1 uncultured bacterium | reverse complement strand
TTCTTTTTCATCCTGTGCTACACCATGTCATTCTGAATTTATTTCAGAATCTACTTCTTTTGCATCAGCAAACTCACTGCGAGTGAGATTCTGAAACAAGTTCCCACCAAAGGCGGACAAGCAGAATGACATAAAAATTTTACTAATTTAATCATTGAACCGTTCTAATTTTATTGGGTATTGCCTGCCCGCCGGTAGGCAGGGAAATTAGACATTAGACATTAGACATTTTGGTTTACTTCCCCGTTAGCATTGGCGCCAATAAAAAACCAACCATCGAGGTTATCGCCAGCACCGATATAATAATCCACGCAATCGTGGCATGTCTTTTTCTTTTCTTGTGATTCATCCTGCAGTAGAAATTCAAATGAGCTTTGCTCAAAAAACTTCTTATTTAAACAATATCCTCTTATTATTAATCTCCGTAGTTAAATTTGAATTCTCACTACAGGATTCATTTTATAGTAACAATTTAAAACTAAATTTATAATTCTATTTTAGCAAATTTTTACAAAGCTCACAACCTCCTTATCTCTTTAGCACGGCTAAATACGCTTCGGAAGGAATTTGGACGTTGCCGATGTTTTTCATTTTCTTTTTACCTTTCTTTTGCTTATCTAAAAGTTTATTCTTGCGAGTGACATCGCCGCCGTAAAGCTTGGCGATAACATCCTTGCGGAAAGGCTTAATCGTTTCGCGAGCCACAAATTTCCCCCCAATGGCAGCTTGCACAGCAATCGCAAAATTTTGGCGAGGCACCGCCCCGGCTAATTTTTCGACAATCTTCTTGCCTTCGCTACTGGCTCGCTCCCTAGGTACAATGCGCGCTAAGGCCTCCACTTTTTCCCCAGCTAGTAAAATATCCATTTTTACTAAATCATAGGTGCGATACCCAATAATTTCATAACTCATTGAAGCGTAACCCGAAGTAGCGCTTTTTAAATCATCGTGAAAATTAACAATAATATCCGTCAGTGGAATTTCAAAAGACAGTAAAATTCTTTCCAAATCTAAATACTCCGTATTTAAATAACTGGAACGCAAAGTTGACATCAGCTCCATAATCCCACCCAGATATTGCGCGGGCGTAATAATTTCCAATTTTACGTAAGGCTCAGCAATACTTTCCAAAATTGAAGGATCCGGCATATCCATGGCGGAATAAATAATGACTTTTTCTTCTTTACCTTTCAATTTCAATTCATAAACTACGCCCGGCGTCGTAATCGTCGGGGTAAAATTAAATTCTCTTTCCAAGCGTTCCTTAATAATTTCTAAATGCAATAGGCCCAAAAATCCGCAACGAAAACCCTTGCCCAAGGCAGGATTACTTTCCGGTTCAAAAACAAACGAAGCATCGTTGAGCTTTAATTTATCTAACGAGTCGCGCATTAAATTATAAGCATCCCCATCCGTCGGGTATAAACTAGCGTAAACGACAGGACGCACCTCTTTATAACCAGGTAAACTTTTAGCCAAGGGCACGCCGCCTTTAATAATCGTGACCGTATCGCCCACGCGACAAAAATCCACGCTCTTTAGCCCCGTTGCAATATAACCAATGTCACCAGCTTGCAGATTTCCGGCCGCAACCATCTCAGGCTTAAAATAACCAACTTCAATAACGCCACTATCTTTTTGGGTTGCAATCATTGAAATAACGTCATCGCGCTTAACCTGACCGTCTACAATGCGCACGTAAGCCAGCACGCCCTTATAAGTATCATATTTTGAATCGAAAATTAGCGCGCGCAGGGGTTTATCCATTTCGCCATTAGGGGCTGGGACTTTTTCCACAATTGCTTCTAAAATTTTCGCTACGCCGATCCCAGTCTTTCCCGAAGCTTCTAAAATTTCCTCTTCCTTGCAACCAAGCACGTGAATAATTTCTTTTTTCGTTTTCTCCACGTTAGCGTTCGGCAAATCAACCTTATTTACGACGGGAATAATTTCTAAGCCTTGCTCAATTGCTAAATATAGATTAGACAACGTCTGAGCCTGAACACCCTTGGTTGCATCAACCAAGAGCACCGCGCCTTCTACAGCCGCCAGCGACCGCGAAACTTCGTAGCCGAAATCCACGTGCCCAGGGGTATCAATCAAATTTAAAACGTAGTCCACGCCACCTTGCGTATAATTCATCCTAGCCGGCTGGAGCTTAATCGTAATCCCTCGCTCTCGTTCCAAATCCATCTGATCCAAAAGCTGTTCTTTCATCTTGCGCTTTTCCACGGTTCCTGTTACCTCTAAGAGCCGGTCAGCCAAAGTTGACTTGCCGTGATCGATATGCGCAATTATGCAAAAGTTCCGAACGTTTTTTTGTAGTTCCATGTATTTTCATCAAGTTAAAATCTAATCCTTATGATACAAGCTATTGGGAAAAGAATCAACCTGAAGAAAAATTGTTATATTGTTATATTGCTATATTGGCACATTGTCGGTTCAACGTCTCTGATTTGAACCGCATTTTCCTTTGTCGGTTCAACGTCTCTGACTTGAACTGCATTTTTCTGAAATATTTTTTAAGCAGAACATTTTCGGTTCCCTCCAAAGGCAGGCAGGTCAGAGACACTCGACCGACATAAATTTAGATTTTAAATAAAAAAATCCCAGGGCGTCGACACGACACCCTGGGATGATGAGCCCCCATGGCTCTTATAAATACCAACCAATGTAGACCAACCAATCCACACAAAACAGTTGATTTTTTATAAAACCGACTGCGCTAATTGGGAGAATAAGGTAACGGAAACCCACCACAGTACTAAGAAAAATGCCCGTAATAATCTCCTCCATAACAACCTCGCTTTTAAAGTTACTAAGAAGTATACACTTAAAAAAATATTACTTTCATTATGCACTTTTTAACCCTTTTGTCAAGCCCAAGCGCTAGAAAACCCTTAGCTGAAGGACTTTTAGAAAATTTTCACAATTAGAATCATTGCGGTTCAGGTCAGAGACATGAACAGGCAAGAAAAATGATTCAGCTAAAGCATTTTGACCATACATTATACATCATACAAAATACATTATACATTCTTTAGATTCCCGCCACTTCCCCCGTATCTTCCCCAATGGTTTTCTTGGAACGGAAAACTTTTCGCGTCAAAGAATTTGTGAATTGGAAAAATTCAGGAATATGCAGGTAATGAGCTACGAGGGAAAAAGCAGCCAGGCCAAGTCCGCCAGCGACGATGAGCTGGGTCAACACAGCAAGAAAAGTGTCGAGTTCTCCTTGGGTGCCAACAAGATATTTCCCAAACTGGGCCGCGGCGCCTCCGGCTAGCGAAGCTACAATTATTTGCAAAGTTGAACGACCAATTTCCCGACCACCGATATTGCCGACTTGTTTTCTCAAAAATATCGTAAGTAATAACATATTCACTACTGACGAAACAGAAAAAGCTACTGCCAAACCAAGGACACCAAAATCCTTAATCAAAATAACTACTAAGCAAAGATTCAGTAGTTCACTGACGATTGCAATATACAGCGGCGTGCGGGTGTTTTGCAAAGCATAGAAAGCTCGCGTCAAAAGTGGCAAAAGCGATTGGGCAAAAAGACTTAGCGCCAAAAGTCCGAGCGTTTGATAAGTAAAAATCGTATTGTCCCAATTAAATTTTCCAGAGCCAAGTAGCACACGAACTGTTTGGGCTCGCAGCACCACAAGGAAAACACTGATTGGAATCACGAAAAATAAAATCTGACTAAAAGTTTTAGCGAAAGCTCCAACAAATTCAGTCTTTTTCTTTTTAGCTGCCAGCGCGCTCAGCGTTGGAAAAACGGCAATCGAAAAAGAAATTCCAAAAAGTCCCAAGGGGGCGCTTTGAATATTATTAGCAAAATTAAAAACCGCCAGACTTCCGGCCGCTAGCGTAGAAGCAAAAATCGTAATGATTGTAAAGTTTATTTGGCTAACCGCAATCGTTAGCGTTCTCGGCAACATCAGCTTAAGCACTTTTCGCACATTCTGATCTTGCCAAGCCTCTTTCAGCGATGGTTTAAAATGAAAACCCGAAAATTTTGCTGCTGGTAATTGGACTAACATATGCAGCAGCGCGCCTAGGACAACGCCAAAACCTAAACCGATCGGTCCAAAATATTTTACGAAAAAAACCGCGCCAATGATGATGCCAAAATTATAAAAAATTGGAGCCAGCGAATAAATTAAAAACTTTTTAAAAGAAACTAAAATTCCCCCAAAAATCCCACTAATCCCCAATAGAAATGGGCTTAAAAACATAATTCGCGTCAATAGCACCGTTAGCTCCATTTTCTCACCGGAATATCCTGGCGTCACTAAATGCATCAACTGGGGAGAAAAAATTACTAAAAAAACTGAAAGGATACCCGTAACGATAATTTGCAAGCTTAAAATTCCTGAGGAAAGCTTCCAAGCCTGCTCCTCTTTATCTTCCGTAATTAGCTGGGTAAAAACTGGGATAAAAGCCGCACTCAGCGCGCCCACAATCATTAGATTATAAATTAAGTCTGGAATTCGAAAAGCCGCATAATACGCATCTAGCGTGTCCCCTGCGCCAAACTGCCCAGCTAAAATTCGATCCCGAAAAAGCCCCAACAGTCGACTAGCTACTCCAGCCAACGAAATTATTAAAGCCGCGGCTGCCACCGATTGAGCTGGCCGTTCATTCAGAAATTTATTTTTTGCGAGTTTTTCAATCATATTAAATCATCTAAACATTTAATCATATAAACATACCTGGCGAAATAAAGTTGAAATTTATTGTATCTTATTTCCATTATATTTCTACCATATCTCTACTATATTTCTATCGCATTTCCATTATATCTCAAGCTATTCCTAGCTTTTCTATCACTTTTCGAAAACCGCCCCCTCAAAATAATCTTTAGTCAGCATTAGTTCATTTTGCAAACGATTCTCCTTTGTAGCAACCTTTTCCGGAAAAGTCCATTTTAAATGATAGCTTTCAGGATAAGTTACCCTTGAAGAAAATAAACTACCAATTGAACCAGACTGTTTTTGTGCTAGTAAGGAATAAGAATCAATCTTTTGGGAGTTATTCGTATTTATTTGGAACAACCGCAAAGGCAGTAAATATTTATAAGTCAGCGTCACTGATTCTTGCGGGCTAACGTACACCCAATTAGCAAAAACAGTTTTATCCTTTTCTTGATAAACTCGCGTGCCGGAATTGGGATCAACAGTAATACTACTTTCCTCTTTTTGCACATCCTCATCACGCTTAAATCCAAGCGAGTTATAATCCAGAGCTGGAGTATTAATTTCCCTAGTTTGGCCGCTAGCCTCCAGGAGTTTACTGCCCAAAGGCACATAAACCCTTAAATAATCGGAATTAACTTTATTGAGCCATTCATACTGCGAATTTCCGCCATTGTGTTTGCGCGTTATTTTTAAAGTATCAATTACTGAACCGTCCGCTTGAATTTCAGCTTGATGCTCAATTTTCTCTTCCACAACTGCGTCTGTTTTAAACCCATTAATATTAGTATTAATAACACTTACATAATCTTTTTCAGTTGGCAGAATTTTTCCAGCCCAACCTTGCGCAGAAATAAGCTCCTCTAGCTCCTTTTCTTGCGAATAAAGGAGAATGTGTTTTTCATTCAAACCCTCCATAAAAGCTTGAGCCGTAGCGGAAAGTTTAGCTAAATCGCTACTGCTTAATAATTTTTCCAGCAGGAGGGGCGCCAGATCGGATAAAATTTTCTTAGGCTTATTTTCCTGCTTATCATAATCAACTTCTACTTTATATTGCGTAAGCTCAATAAAATTATCAGCGTCCAAGGTCACGTCATATTCTGGCATTTCAATTGACCCCGTGATTCGCAGAAGTTTTTGCATTAAAGTTGGCGTCAGCGAAATAACTCCGTCCGCGGTTGGTCCGCCAGTTTTCTCGTAAAAACTAATCGCCTTTTGAGCAGAGGTTGGAAAATCTGGAAACCAATTACTATCATGCATACTCCAAGCTGCACTAATTTTTTGAATTGGCACTGGTGGGACAATTTTATCTCTCAGTTGTCCATCTGGATTAAAAATTCCATCAATAAAAAATTTCTTAACATGCCCATTTGAAATATCTAGTAATCCATAACTACCAATAAATCCACCAGTGGCTCGCATTTCTGAGTTATTTTGAAATAAAAATAAATATTTTCTTGGTCCATTCCCACCCAATAGATCAATGAAGATATGGCTATTCCCCAAGAACAGCTCCATCATCGTGCGAAGCTCGGGCAATTTTTCTTTCAGCAGTAGAAACTTCGCTTGTTTATCAGCTGGCAAATCATCTATTAAGATAAGGTCAATATTTTTCTGAGCTTCATCTAGTTCCTTCTTAGCTAGAATAATATTTTCTTCACTCGTCTTGAAAATAGCTAGAAAAGAAAAATCACCTTGCAATCCTTGTCCACCATCTTTTTTTAATTGGGCAAAAGTTTTAATAATTTCATTCATCGCTTGCCCAGCAGCTGAAAAATGCTTACCAGCTTCAACGGCATTTCTTCCCGAGGATACTTTCGAAGCAAAAGGAATAAATCTGGTCGCATCTAAAAGCCCGCCACCCATTTCGCTTAAATCGTCCGAGGCTTGGGAAAAATTTTCAAAGGCTTTGGAAAATTGCTCCGCGGAGCCTTCGAAATCTTGGGCTTTCATTTCCTCAACTGCTGAAGCTAAATTTGCATAGCCATCTTGACTAACTCCTAAGACACGTCCTTTCATCCCAACACCCTTACTGATAAATGCAACTGTGCCAAGACCTAAAGTTAAAACCAAAGCAAACACAGCAAAAGCTGGTGCAAACTTTTGCCAAGTAAATTTTAATTCAAATCTTCTGGCAAGTTCCTCTCGGCGTTGTTGCTCTTGCCTTTGGGCTGCTCGCGCTTCCCGCTTCTGTCGCTCCGCTAAAATATTAGCCTCGCGCAAGCTGCGCTGCTCGGCTTCTTGTTTAATAATTTTCGCATTCTCGGCTTTTATCCTTTTCGCCTCAAGTTCAATTTGCTGACTCCTTCCAAATTCTCTACGGTTTTTTTCAGTTAAATTACTTTCGCGACTAGCCCCAACCGCCGAGATTTTTTTCCAATCTAAATCACCCGTCTTATCAACGGGCCTCACATCAAACATTTGGGGGATGATTCTGTTTTTTGACATTCCCTACAAAATTACAAATTTATACAAATGTACAAAAATTAAGATCTGTCATCGCGATCCGCCCTGGGCGGAGTGGAAAAATGTGGCCCTGCACTGCCCTGGAGTTGCCTGTCTGATTACCTCCTAGCAAAGACAACTTTATCTCTACTGTATTTCAAATATATTTCTATCTTTTCTCTATTATGTCATTGTAAATCCCCAGCGTTTCTTTCGCCATTTTTCCCCAACTGTATTTCTTGACTTGTGCATGTCCTTTCAAGATCAAAGTTTTTCTTAGATCGGCGTCACCAGCAACTTTTAAGATTGCGCCCGCCATTGCGCTCTTTTCGTTGGCTTTAAAGAAAAGCGCGCTGTCGCCGAGAATTTCAGGTAGGCACGTACTGTCTGAACAAACCACCGGGACGCCTGCTGCCATTGCCTCCAGGGGTGGCAACCCGAAACCTTCGTAGCGTGACGGAAAAACGTAGAGCAAGGCCTGCTGGTAAACAGCGCCTAAATCTTCGTCGCCAGCAAAGCCTGGGAAAATAACGCTAGCGATTTTTTCTTTTTTTACTTGCGCCTTAAGCCGCTCGTAAAAATAATCTTCCTTGCCAACTAGCACTAATTTTAAAGCTCCAAGCTTAGCAGTGACAGCCGGAAAAACAGAAATCAATTCTTCTAAATTTTTATGCGGATAAGCGTTGCCAACGTAAAGTAAATACGGTTTTATTATACCATATTTTTCTAAAATTTGCTCAGGTGTTTTCAAGCTCTTTACTAGCGTTTTTTCGCAGGCTTCATAAGTAACGATAAGCTTATCTTTAACGCTTGGATACTGAGCTAAAATGTCGTTTTTCGTAAACTGCGACACGGCAATAATTTTCTGACTACGCATCACGGCGCAGTAAATTACTAACTTATACGCTAAAAATTTAAATTGATACCAAAGTGGTGCCAAAGTCGAAGCGCGTTTAGTTGGAAAATGGAGCAAAATTAGATCATGAATCGTGATGACAAATTTTTGAAAATACAAAATTGGCACATTAAAATGCGGAAAATGCATCAGGTCCAATTGATAAGATCTGAGTAGCCACGGAAAAAATAATTGCTCAGCAAAAGAATACCAAGGATAATCCGCCAGCACTTTTTTAAAATTTTTATTTCCAGGTTTGTACTCGTCAAAATTTTCCCGCCTTAAAAAAACGAAATATTCATTTTCGCTATCAATTTTTTCGAGATGCTCAACCAGCTTCTGCGTATAACGTCCCAAACCCTTACTGGCCGAACCATAAAAACGCGCGTCGATACCGATGGTAGACATTGTTATATTGCTAAATTGTTATATTGTTAAAATCATACAAGTTCACAAAATGTCATCCTGAACTTGCCTGTCCGCCTTTGGAGGGCTTCGGGATCTCTGTTGCAGAAAGTGCAGTGAGACAAAGAAAGCAGCTTCTGAATCCGCCGGCTGGCGGACAGAATGACACTATTAGTTTAGCATTTTTTGAGGGATAAAAAAAGAGAGCCTCGGTTGTTATAAAACATCAAACCGACACTCTCCAGCTAACTAAGTGCGAACCTTCCGGCTCAGCATTTGACTGCTGAGCGTTTGGTTAGAAAAAAATAAAATAAAAGAGTATTAATACCCCAGGGCAAGCCTGCCTGCCGGCTTGTCTGCCGGCTTGTCTGCCGATAGGTAGGTAGGCAGGTAGGTAGGCCCTGGGCAGACTCTCACTGCGTTAGATAATAAAAAGCTATCAATTCTTCCCTTTTTAGGTCGCTAGCAAATTTCCCTTGTTTTCTCTTTTTACCCTCACCCACTGCGATATCTCGTCAACAAATATCGCAAAAAATCCACAACCAAAAAGTAACAAGGCAAGAAAAAGTTCTGCCTGGAAGTCGCGTCCCTGGTGTAACCCAGAAAATAACCCAAATAATTTCTTAAAAGAAAGAACCCAGAAAAGGCCAGCCAACACTGTTTTCTCATTCACTGCAAATCTCCCGTTAAATTTATTGGATAATTCTTCTTTTTTTCTCTCAAAAATTGTCAAAGATCACCCTAAAACATCCCTATTTAAGGATAGCTTTAAAACACTGCCACTATAAGCTATTCTTAAAGCAAAGTCAACACCTCGCGTCAAATCATCTAAAATGACACCGAGAGCCTTCCTGATACATCATCTAAAATGACACCCAAATTCATGGTAAAGTACGGGGTTAACTTTTAACCCCAAAACAAGCCATGAATAA
>CAIPMZ010000039.1 GCA_903866285.1 uncultured bacterium | reverse complement strand
TTGTATTGATGTTATCATTAACCCGAAAGAGCCCTATTCACTTATCTTGTTCCCCAAAAAAATCTCGACTTATAATCGAGCCTTATTATTTACTTAAAAATCCCCAGATAATAAAAAAGCCCTGAAATTCAGGGCTTTAAACTTATGAAAAATTTTCAATATTTAAATCGGGATTAAAAATGTCCACTTCGTGTCCTTTGGGGAATCTGGATATGAATTCCATGAAGCTAAAGTTTTCCAACATTTTAATATCACGTATGGTCGGCATTTTGGCAAAGGCAGCAATTTTTTTGGCTTCCCGATCCGTCAGCAGAGCCATAATCAGAAACGGATCATGTCCAAATTGAGTTAACCAGCTTTCCAAAAATTGATAAATCAATTTGAGATCAACCATGGCCTGTTGTCTTTGACCGCCGCTATCAAGCTTGGAGTAAAAATTACCATACGACCACTGCCGGATAGTTTCAAATTTCTGAGCGATGTCCGACTCGTGAAACGAAATACTTCCCTTTTCACAGCTCTCTTTAACAAGAGCATAAATACAATTCATCCACCTTCCCCGCTGATTTTTTCCTAAGGCTAAAAATTCGGCTGGCAAATCACTTTCCTTAAAATAACCGCAGCGCTGGGCATCATTTAAGTCGGAGAAAGCGTAGGCTATTTTGTCGGCCAGCATTACTACCGTACTTTCCAGGGGTAAATCTGAATTTACCCACAAACCATTCTTACCGCGAGAATGATGAAGTATGCCCTCTAAGGTCTCCCAGGAGAGATTTAAGCCCAAACCGCTACGTTCAATTTTTTGAGCAATTACAACGCTCATGATTTCATGCTTAAATGTTTTGCCTGATAATTCAGAAATAATTCTTTCGCCCAGATGACCGAAAGGAGAGTGACCAAGGTCATGACCGAAAGCAATCGCTTCGGTTAAGTAAACATTTAAACCAAGGATAGAAGAAATTTGTACGCTCAAGGAAGCAACTTCATCCGTATGAATTTTACGAGTACGAACATGGCTATTTTCTTGATGGTCAATAAACACTTGCGTTTTATCACCTAAGCGTCTATAGGTCTTACCTTGACGAATTTTTTCTCTATCCACAAAAAAAGGACTGAGAACTACAGCGAAAGGAGAATCATCATCGCTCGCCGTTGAAAAGCGCCGGCCACGGGTTTCTTGTGTTATAAATGCTTTATGCGCTAAAGCATTAAAAAACGGACTAAAATCAATTTTTTCCATTATAAATTGTTTTTTGGATTTATATTCAGTTTAAAACGAACAATGACTATTTTTTAATAATCATTGTATTGTAATATAAATACCAAAAATGTCAAATGAAAATAATTGACATTAGCACCCCAATTTTATATTATTAATATATACGGGAGAATGTTCCCGCACGTACCCATATATATATTCCATGAGCATGAAATGCCTCCTTTCAGACCGAGCCTGTGGCCGCAATAATGGATGTGGCTCCATGTCTACTCTTTGTTCTTTGCATCTTAAATGAAATCATTTCGCCTACCAAGACAAGGGTTAAGGAAAAGACCCAATGTCTACCATTATTTTCTTAATTATCTCGTCTACCAAGATAGGGCTGAGAATAGTAGGCCTTTATCTACCATCCTTCATCAATATTTTACGTTTGATTTCATCCTTAAATTTTACACCTTGGCTCATTTCGCTGAGGTGTTTTTCTATTTTGCCCCTTCTCCTTAAAGATGATAAAATTAGTCTATGTCTAAAACCAAACCAAAACTGATTATTATTGACGGGAATGCTTTGATTCATCGGAGTTTTCATGCTTTGCCGCCAACGATACGAACAAAAAAAGGCATTTTGGTAAACGCAGTTTATGGCTTTACTTCTTTTCTCTTGAAAGCCCTTAACGAATTCCATCCCGAATACGTGGTTTTAACTTTAGATATGAAGGGACCAACCTTCCGCCATGAAGAATATGCTGCTTATAAAGCGACGCGAGTTAAAGCACCCGATGAGTTATACGAACAAATTCCCTATGTAAAAAAGGTGGCCGAGGCTTTTAATATCCCGATTTTTGAATTAAGTGGTTTTGAAGCCGACGACCTTATCGGCACAATCTGTCAGCAGACCGAAAAAAATAAAAATTTAGAACGTATAATTATAACCGGCGACATGGATACTCTCCAGCTCGTTGATGCTAAAACAAAAGTTTATAGCATGAGCCGCGGTTTATCCGATAGCGTTCTTTACGATAGTGCGCGCGTTGCTGAGCGCTATGCGGGCTTAAGGCCCGAGCAGATGATTGACTATAAGGCTCTACGCGGCGACCCAAGTGATAATATTCCTGGTGTTAAAGGCATCGGCGAAAAAACCGCGAGTGACCTACTTAACGATTTTAAAACTCTTGAGGGCGTTTATAAAGCAGTGGCAAGCAAAAACCCAAAAATCCGAGGCCGGATTTTAGATCTTCTCAAAGAACATAAAGATGAGGCTTATCTTAGCCAACGTCTCGCCACCATTAATCTTGAGGCGCCAATTAAATTCTCTCTTGATGATATCGAATTCTCAAATTTTAAATTAGAAAATGTTTTAAATCTTTTTAGCGAACTAGAATTTAGATCTCTTTTAGTGAAAATTAAAGATTTACGAGATAATATTAATAAAGCTCACAGCAACAAGGCGGAAGCAAATACTATCAATGAGGTCGAAAGAAAAAAAGCGGACGAACGCGGTTCAGGCGAATCTAAATTTGCGCGTAATGCAAAAAAATTCAATTATAAGTTAGTAGATGATGATAAAAAATTTGCTTCCTTTTTAGCAAAATTAAAAACTCAAAAAGCTTTTGCGCTTGATACCGAGACTTCAGGACCAGATACTATTACGGCTGAACTGTTGGGAATAAGTTTTTCTTGGCATGAGGGCGAAGCTTATTTTGTGATAGTTAATAAAAAACGTCTGAACGACTTAAAACCGATATTAATTAATCCGAAAATAAAAAAATATGGTCATAATTTAAAATTTGATTGGCGCGTGCTAAAAAATCAAGATA
>CAIPMZ010000038.1 GCA_903866285.1 uncultured bacterium | reverse complement strand
TGTTGATTTAACTAAACAATTAAGCCCTTCTTTAGCGTCATTTTCAAATGTGCTGGAAAATGCAGTTTCGGTGTCATAGTTAAATGATTTGACACGGCTTAAATGCCATTTTAGAGCTTAAATAAAGCATTTTACCACGAAAAAAGAGGCCACAGCCTCTTCTTTAACGTTACGATTCAGCATCCGTCCTATTTATCCTATCCGTCCCATTCCCTGGATCCAACTTATCCTCTTGCTTTTTAAATTTGATAAAACTTATCCTTTGGAGCCTTACAGACTGGACAATTGTCAGGCACCTGCCCTTCAAAAAGCTCTCCGCAAATACCGCAAATATAATATTGAGCTTCGGGAATATCCTTGCCAGCCTCGACTGCCGATAAAGCTTTTTCAAAAGCCGCCTTATGCGTCTTTTCGACTTCCTTTGCCCCCACGAAGCTCATTTTTGCTCCGCCATTGCTTTCTTCCTCAGCTTGGGTAATGAACCCTGGGTACATAGTTTCAACCTCATAAGTCTCCCCAGCAATCGCTGCTTTAATGTTTTCAATTGAATCCTTAACTTCGCCAGTATTATTTAAATGCTTTAAAGCATGGATGGTCTCCCCTTCAGCCACTGCTCTAAAAAGCTTCGCCAGATTAACTTTGCCTTCTTTCTCGGCCACCTTAGCAAAAGCCAAATATTTACGATTAGCTTGCGACTCCCCTGCAAAGGCTGCTTTCAGATTTTCTTGGGTCTTTGACATATTTTTTTGTAAATAAAAAATTAAATGTTTATTATTTGTCCTATCTGTCCTATTTGTCCTATCCTTCTAACCAGTACTACGCCCAAACCTTAAAAAACTTCTATCCAGCAAACCTTAACCTATCAAAAAACAAGGAAGAGCTTCCTTGTTTTTTTGATAGCTAAGTTCTTTACTAAGAGAACATTTTAAAAACCCAACCAAGTAAACTAAATCCACTTTCACTGTCAGTTACAAAAACTTGGAGTTTTGCGTTTTGTTGATTTAGTGCGCTAATCTGATCTTGTAAAACACCTTTCACTACTGGGTCAGTTGTTTGTGCTACCAAACCTGCCAAAACATTGACTCTTGTTTGATTTTCAACGATAGCGGTTTGAATTTCAGAAATGCTCCCATACTTAGGTCCAATAAAAAATTTCAAAAGCTCACCTCGGTCTTTAATGTCCTTAATTGATTTTTCTACTTTTGGGATAACCTCATTTTGAGCCTGCGCTATGACGTTGACTTTTTTGCCAATCCCGTCTTCTACCGCTCCGAGCTCTTTAAGATTACGGACAGATTTACTGACTTCATTTTTATATTCATCCGCCTCATCACCATCCTCCTGATCTTCATCCTCCTGATCATCATCCCCGAGAGCTAGCTCTATTCCATGACTGATTTTATCTAATCTTTTTTCGGCTAATTCAGCCAATGCTTTAGCTCCAGTTAAATCACCAGCAACCACTTTATCGCTAGCCTGAGTCAGGAGTTCCTTTGCCTCAGTTAAAGAACTTACTAAAGCCGTCGCGTCTACCCCAGTTTCATTGAGTTTATTAATTCTAGCCTCTACTTTACTAATTTTAAGCTTTAATTCTCTAATTTTCTTTGCAGCGTCATTATCGTCGTCTTCTTCGCCATCATCCCCGAGTGTTAATTTTATAAGTTTTTCTACTTTTTCTAATTTTTTATCAGCGTTATTAAGCAGGCTCTTTGCCTCTATTGGCGTTGTTGGAATAAGCGCCTCAGCTGAAATTACCAACCCCCTTACTTCTTCGAGCGCTGAAGTGAGGGTTGTCACCATGATACCATTGGCAGAAAGAACCCCAATTCTTGACTCTATTTTCTTAATATCTCTATTTAATTCTTGGATCTTTTCTTGCAAATCCTTTCCACTTTCATTTTCATCCTCCTCATCAACTTCGTCTTTATTTTCATCGCCCTTTTTAACACTTTTTTCGCCTTCATTTTTTTTAATCACATTCTTTTGTTGCTTTATCTCTTTTGTTTTTTTGCTCTCTATGTCCTTTTTTTCATTCTCAACTTTTTTTTCTTCTACTTTTTTCGTTTCTTCCTTTTTTATTTCAGCTTGCTTTTTTACTTCCTCCCCGCTATCCTCGTTTTCATCACCCAAGACTGATGGCACACCAACTTTTATTTCTGAGCGAAAGGCACTTGAAAAAACTGCCCCCGTCACAAATAAAATAGCCGGGATAACAACCAAGGAAGAAACCTTTTTTATTTTTTCCATAAAATAATTTTTTCTTAGAGTTTATTTTAAACTTATCTGTTTTAGTTTAGTTTTATTTTTAAGTTACAGCCCCACTCTCTTAATATACGGAAGAAACATCTAAAAATATTTCATTTTTTAATCCTCCTCAGTTGCCTCAGCCTCATCTTCATCTTCACCTTCGTCTTCATCTCCAGCTTCATCTTCAGTTTCATCAGCTTCATCAGCTTCAATATATTCTTCCTCATCTTCAATTTCTTTCTTTTCAACTTCAGCCTCTTTTCTAACACTAGTCTCGGTAGCCGCCTCCCACTCACCTTCTACCTGGCCTTTGCTCTTCCTTGTTTCGATTTCAGGGCTAAGCTCAGCTGCAGCCTTATCTAGCCCTTGACTCTCAGGATTAGCTTGTTGATTTAGCCTAGACTCAAAATCAGAACCCGCCGGTTGTGCTTGCACCTCCAGCATTATTTTCTTATTAGCTGCCTCCATCGTTTCAGCTGCTTGAGTTTCCCTCTCAATTTGCGATTGATTGTCTTTCTGAATAATGTCTTCTTCGGGGGAAGAGTCAATTTGGGGGTTTTCAATTCCCATATTTTCCTCCTCAGGCAGATTACTTTCATCTGGCATTATTTTTTCGTACGCCGGAATTTTCTCGAGCATTATTTGGACCTTTTCTGTCTGTCCGTTTTCAAAGAAAACTCCGCCTAGGGCGATATTGGCCACCAACACAAAAGCAGCGAGGGTAAAGTATCGTAAGCGATGAAAATATTTGAAGCCAATTTGCATCAATCTTTGATACACTAAGAAGCTAAGTCCTACAAAAACTATTATCCAAAAGAAGCTAAGCAGTATTTTTGAGAAAAGTAAACCGTTTTCGCGAGTAATTAAAACTGCCAAAGAAAGCGCCAAGGAACCCGAGCCCAAAGTCAAACCAACCGCGAGCCAAGCAAGCGCATTTTTGACGACAAAAAACCATCTCGGAATAACCTTGATTCTTTCTTCTTCTATTCTAGCCAATATTTGCTTATCTAGATTCATTTTTTTTCTTTAGGTTTTCTTTAAATATTTTTTTTGCCCTACGCACTAAAGTTCCAACGGTTGAAACCGGTTTTTTTAAAATATGCGCAATGTCTTCATAGCTCTTATCTTCAGAAAAACGCAAAATCAAAATTTCTCGATATTTCAAAGGTAATTGGTTGAGCGCTTTCTGAAATTTCTCTTCCTCATACTTGCGAGCAATATCTTCAGCCAAATCCTCTGCTGAAGCCAAATCGGCAGAAAATTTTTCATTCACTTGCAATGAAACATTTGTTTGGTGCTTTTTATTTTTACGCCAATAATCAATACATTCATTATGTGCCACCCTGTATAGCCAATTCGAAAATTTTTGCTCTCTTTTGAAGCTATTTATATGTACGTAAGCTTTAATAAAAATATTTTGCACGATATCCTCAACTGCTTCCTTGGTTCCTCCGTTTAGCTTTTGAATATAGCCACTAAGACTGTTTTCATAACGACGAATAAGCATACCAAAAAATTCCTTGTCTGCTTCAACAAGCACGGCTAATTCTTCATCACTAAAACTCTCCACGTTTCTCAAATCCATAATAGTTGATAAATTTTTTTCCTTTCCTATCATACACTATTTCCCCAAAATAAAAAAACGCCCCGGCTACGTGTTGCAACTCGATGACGTATAAACTGACAAAGAAATTAGTTCCTCCAAAAGTTCTGCCTCAACCTAATCAATTTTAAAATTAGAAATGCTTCTCCTATTTTTAATTATTTCTTCAAGCATATTCCAACTTTGATCTTTTTCTGATTTCGCTCAATCACGAGCTGCCAAGAGTGTTTTTTTATTAAACCCATTTTAGCATATTTAAAACCCTCTTTATAGGAGGGTTTTAAATTCTTGGAGCGGGTGAAGGGAATCGAACCCTCGTATTCAGATTGGCAACCTGACGTACTAACCATTGTACTACACCCGCGTTTCAAATTGAAAATGCAAATCTCAAAATGCAAAATTATAAAAGTCGTGAGTGAAACGAACACCAACACTTTATGAACTTTATAACTTTACAAACTTTTAACTCACCGAGAGTGGGTCCGGCTGGAATCGAACCAGCGACCAAGCGGTTATGAGCCGCCTGCTACTAACCGCTGAGCTACGGACCCATAAAAACTTTTCAAAAACCCGCAACTTGCAACTTGAAAGCTGAAACGTTTTTTACGGCGTAAATTAATAATACCGCACTACGTTACAAGTTTCAAGCTACAAGTTGCGGGGATTTCGCTCAATGTGCCTGGGGAGAGAATTGAACTCACGACACGAGGATTTTCCTGTATATTTTTCTTAGGTTTTCCTAAGGATCGGACTATATCATCTTCGTTCTTTCCGAGAAAAGAGTGCGAAGTTGGGCGCTAATGCAAGATTATTGTTGAGGCTCACTTGCTAGTCTCTACACCTTCCTCAGAATCAAAGCTCTCTGAGGCTTGGCTCGGGATTGCCATATTTTCGCTAAAAGCGAAAACTTAGGTTTCCCCGAATTCACCCAATTTTTTGAAACCATATTACTATGGAGTGGATCGAATTTCAATCCTCTGCTCTACCACTGAGCTACCCAGGCAATGGGTGGCAAAAACAGGTGGGTGATACTGGACTCGAACCAGTGACCCCTTCTTTGTAAGAGAAGTGCTCTAGCCAACTGAGCTAATCACCCTTAATCGCGCTATGCGCGTAATTTCCAAATCCCAATTTCCAATTTCCAATAAACTCCAAAAGATCAAATTTCAAAAAATTAATTCATTGAAAATTAAATGAAAATTGTGAATTGAAAATTAAAAATTTTAAATCCTTGTGGGCGAAAGAGGACTTGAACCTCCAAGGGATTGCTCCCACAAGAACCTCAATCTTGCGCGTATACCAAATTCCGCCATCCGCCCAATGCCAAAGGCTTTTACCTTAGCTTTCTTTTAACTACGCAGCAATCTCTGCTGCCTTTACCTCCTCAACTACCGCTTCGGCTTTAACTTTTTTTGTTTTAACAACTGGCGCTTTCTCTTCTTCCTTCCCAAGTTTAGCTGCATCCGTAAATTTCATCTTGAGTGATTTAGCGCTTCGATCGCGAACATAATAAAGTTTTGAGCTTCGAACTTTCGCACGTTTCAGCAGCTCAATTTTTTCAATATTTGGAGACTGCACCGGTACCACAATTTCAACTCCAAAACCATTGGAAACTTTTCGCACGGTAATCATTGCAGACGAACTTTGAGCTCCCTTAATCGCGATAATCATCCCTTCGAAAACCTGGATACGTTCTTTTCCACCTTCAATAATCTTGCGAAAAACCTTAACAACATCGCCAGCCCTAAATTTAGGCATTTCAGCTGTTTTTTGACTTTTATTAAATTCCATCAATTTATTATTCATACCCAGTAGTAGAAATTCAAATGAGCTCTGCTCAAAAAAACCTACAAATTCTATTATTCTTAAATTAAGTTCGCTTTTTAAAATTTTTCTAATATTTGCACCAATTTTGAATTCTCACTACTGGGCGTAACATTATATCCCCCGTCCTTGCACTTACTGACTGCTAGGCAAGCCCGAAATCGGCTTCAGGAAACTTCATTAAGTAAATTAAAAAGCTTTTCCATCATACTAGTAAAAAGGTTTTCCGTCAAGCTACCGCGCTATCTATCTTTTTTCTTTTATTTTAGCCAAGAAATCAACAAAATCTTTTGGCATTTTAACCTCAAAATCATAACTTTTTCCATCTAGTTGAAAAGTGAGATTTTTCGCATGCAGGAGTTGCCTTTGCGCGGTTTTTTCACTAGCTAAAGCCTTTTTTTTCTTTCCGTAAATAAGATCGCCAATGATTGGATTGCCAATTGAGGCTAAGTGTACCCTAATCTGATGCATTCGGCCAGTTTTCGGCGTAACCTCCAGTAAAGCATGGGCTGCGTATTGATGTAGAACCTCATAAGCTGTTGCTGCCTCGCGCACTTTAGTTTTTGTATTTTCTCTGGCAATAAGTTGTTTACTAAAACCTACCGAACGAGCCAAGGACTTTTGGATAAGGCCGCTACTACTTTCCATTACTCCGCTAACGATGGCTAAATATTTTTTAGTTATTTCCCTGTCTTTAAAAAGTTTTTTTAATTGCTCAAACGTTTTTTTATTTTTCGCAACCACCATTACGCCAGAAGTATCTTTATCTAAACGATGCACAATCCCGGGTCGCAGATACGCTTCAACGGAGTCATCATGCACATCAATCAGCTCGGGATATTTTGCCAGTAGCGCGTTTGTTAAGGTATCAGCCTGCTGATATTCACTCGGATGAACTTGCAAGCCAGCTGGCTTATTAATAACTAGCATATTTTCATCTTCAAAAATAAGGTCTATTTTAATTTTTTCATTCAGTAAAAGTTTTCTTTGCTGGTGCGAAAAATCCTCCAGCTCAATTTTATTGCCTTCTTCTAAACGATAACTGGGCTTTATTTTTTTTCCACCGACTAAAACGCTACCTTCTTTTATTTTCGCTACAATTTCTCCGCGAGAATACAAAAAAAACTCCCCTGCCAGGAATTTATCAATCCGCTTTCCAGCGTTTTCAACTAAGACAATTATTTTCTGCATGTGCCTTGGGGGAGACTCGAACTCCCAATCCCTTGCGAGAACTAGTTCCTAAGACTAGCGCGTATACCAATTCCGCCACCAAGGCAATAAATGGAGTATAAACCATTTACTCCATTCGAGCAAGACTAATTCAAAAGCTGCTGAATTCTCGTCGCTTCTACTGCAAGTGCGCCTTCATCTTCGTATTCCCCGTGATGGCGAGTCCCCTCCCCATAAGTTTCTCTCTTTTGATCCAAATGAAAATTTATGACTAAACTTGAGCCTTCCAAATGAGCATACATATGAAAGCGTGGATAACCACTGCGCGCCAAGGGCCTGACGAAACTCATTTCATCTTTTTCGTGACGTTGAAAAGTATACCCCGCCCTTCGCAACAGACTAACCGGATTTTCCTGAATTGCTTCAATTTTAATTTGCATAATATTGTCTTATTTAAATTAACCAACAACTGCGAGCTTAAAAAGCTTAAAAAAGTTAGCTAACCCAATACTTCCCTTTTATTTCCTGGTCATCTTCTTCCTTTTTTTCTTCAATTTTTTCTTTAGCCATTTCCCGTAGCTTCGCCAAATCTTCACTATCCAACTCCTTAGCTCGCCTTAAAAGTTGAGCTTGATTGTTTTTCTCGGCTTCTTCAATCACCTCAGCTAAAAGCACTTCTAAAATTGCCCCAATTTTCGGCCCAGGAGCAAGGCCCAAATCTTTCATCAAATCATTGCCATTAATTTTCAGCATCTTAACTGAAACTGCATCCTTGGAAACTTTTTCCACAAGATATTCTAAGTGCCTTAGTTTATAAGGTTTGGCTTTCGGCGTTCCGCTCCCTAAGCGGTCAGCCACTCGCAAATCAATTAAATCCTTAATATTTTCAAGCCCAACTTTTTTAATCAACTTCCGCACACTACTCTCCCCAACCTCCTCGGGATTATAATAAAACATATGATTATCAACCAAAAGGACTACTTTGTCAATAACCTCAGTTGAAAATTTCAGCCTTCTAAGCATTTTTTCCACAATCCGCGCACCTACGTGATCATGGCTATAAAAGGTAGCGAAAGTACCTTCACCTCTTTTTGTTTGGGGTTTCGCAATATCATGGAAAAGAGCTGCCAGCCGAACCTCGAGTTTCCTGGACGGACAATGTTTCAGCGACATTAAACAATGTTGATAAATCGTAAAGATGTGATGCCTATTTTGAGCAATTCCCACCCCACTTTCCAATTCAGGCAAAATGTATTTTAAAACTCCTGTTTTTTGAAGCATGTCAATTCCTTCAGCTGGATTAGCTGAAAGAATAATTTTAATCAGTTCGTCTTTCACTCGTTCATTTGCAACATGCGAAATTAAGCCGGCATTCTTTTTTAAGGCCTCAAAGGTTTCCGCTTCAATCTTAAAATTTAACTGAGCATGAAAACGAATCGCTCGCATCATCCGAAGCGCATCCTCATTGAATCTTTCGTCAGCCTTGCCCACCGCTCGAATAATTTTGTTTTTAATATCCGCCTGCCCACCAAATAAATCCACAATTTCAAATTCACAATCTTTCTTTTTTCTTGCGTCCGAAGCTGTATTTGTAATTTGCAATTTGTAATTTGTAATTTTCAAAGCTATTGCATTCATCGTAAAATCTCTCCGACCCAAATCTTGAGCGAGTGTTTGCGCAAATTTAACTTCGTCTGGGCGCCTGCGATCAGAATAACTGGACTCAGTGCGATAGGTTGTTACCTCAATTACATCATGCTCTCGTGCCGGATTTAGGACACTAGCTTTTAAAAATGGCTCGACCTTAACCCCAACTGTACCAAATTCATTTTCGTAAAAACTATCTGGAAATAATTCTACGATTTGAGGAGGAGTGGCATTAGTAGCACAATCCCAATCGTTGGGCTCTTTTTTAGACAGCAAATCACGCACACACCCACCTACGATGTATGCCTCAAAGCCACCTTTTTCAATTTTTTCTAAAACCTCGAGCACTGACTGAGGAATTTTACTTAACATAAGCCTAGAGTTGTGCGCTTGGCAGGAATCGAACCTACATTTTATCCTTAGGACGGATCAGCTCTATCCATTGAGCTACAAGCGCAAAATTTAATTTATAATATAAATGTGGACCCACGGGGAGTCGAACCCCGATTTGATCCATGCCATGGATCCGTTCTACCGCTATACTATGGGCCCAATAAGAGTATCCAGTATATTCCAATCCTCTTATGAGCTTAAAGGGCGATTTTCCTAAATAGACCTATTTTTTAAAATTATTAAACAATTCTTTCTTTTTTACTTGCATTAAAGTGGCATATTCATTGTCGC
>CAIPMZ010000037.1 GCA_903866285.1 uncultured bacterium | reverse complement strand
TGAGTGTCAAGGAGAATCATGCCAGGCACTCCCAGTCGGCTTCCGGAACAATCGGTTCAATCAAATTGGCGAGCGTCTTCAGGGGATTTCCAGGGAAAAGCGGAAATCAGTCATGAGCGCCCTGGGTAGTGAGATCGAGAAAAAAGTCTTAGCTTTTTCAATTTCCCAAAAATTTCAACTAGCCAAAGTTTTAATTCAGGATTTAAATCAAAAAGATATTCAACTTTATTTTAAAAATCCTAGCTTGCAACAAACTGCCCAAGCAGTTTCCTGGACGGGAGCAATCGACCAAGCTTGGCAGCAGGATTTCCTGATGATTGTTGACGCTAACCTGGGTTCGTTTAAAAGCGACTACTACGTTAAGCGTTCCTTTGTTTATGCAGTTGATCTTACGGGCGAAATTCCGCAGGCGAATCTGAAAATTAATTACGAGCATACTGCTAAGCAAAAAGATTGGATGACGCGAGATTATACTAGTTACCTGCGGGTTTACGTACCGGCCGGGGCTTGGCTGGTTTCGCAACAAAATTTTAGCAGTCCTAACTTTGGCACTGAGTTTGGCAAGAAATATTTCGGTTCAATCATCCGGGTTCCAGTTGGAACTTCTCGGGCGGTTGAAATTAAATATAATTTGCCAGCGTCGGTAAAAAATGAGTATAATTTAAAAATCCAGAAACAAGCCGGCATCACCGCCGAGCCAGTCTCCATCCAACTTAAAAATGCCGATGGGACAACAGAAGAATTTTCGGAGGTTTTGGATTAGGCTTAGTTTTAAATAGAGTTTTAGTACTTTACAATAATTTAACCAATGGAGTGATAATGCTGAAAATTATTTTTATTCCCTCTGTTAGATTAGGAGGCTTGCTTAAAGAAAAATACTGGCTTAGGGCCATTAATTTAGTAGCTAGCGGCGAAATGGACAAATTCTTTATGGGAAATATTCAAGACTTCCTCAAGTATCTTGATTCCCTCAAGGAGCCCAAATTTTTAGTTACCGTAATGGCAACGCCTCAATATTATGTTTCAGAAAATATGGCAAAGAGATTATTTGCAACTCCGCAAAAAATCCTGTATGTAAAAAATCAGCCAGTCCATTAAGTATCTATGGACGACTGATAAAGATGGTTCCAGTTTTTCAAGGGTAGCTACATTATAGCTGCCCTTTTTATTTTCCCTAGAATATACTATGATAAAATAGTAACTAGTAATCAGTAACTGGTAACTAGCAGTGGTAAGACTAAATTTTTGTATTTTTGTATAATTTTGTAATTTCGTAGGTATTATGGAAATAGTCAAAAAAACTCTCAACGGTGCGTATTTATTAAAGCTTAAATTTTTTCAAGATGAACGTGGTTTTTTCACGGAAAATTATTCCAAAAAAGAATTTGCCGAACTTGGAATCGAAGCTGATTTTGTGCAAGACAATCATTCCATGTCAGTCACAAAAGGCGTGCTACGTGGACTGCATTTTCAAGACCCACCATACACCCAGGCCAAGCTCGTGCGAGTGACTAAGGGCGCTGCCTATGATGTGATTGTTGATTTACGTAAGGATTCTCCGACGTTTGGACAATGGGAGGGCTTTGAACTTACCGACAACAATCATTTGATGCTTTTTGTGCCCCAAGGATTTGCCCATGGTTTTTGCACCCTAGTAGATTATACCGAATTCCAATATAAATGTGACAACTATTACGCTCCAGAAAGTGAAGGCGCTATTATCTGGAATGATCCCACGCTAAAAATTAATTGGCCGCTTGAAAATCCAATTTTATCCGACAAAGACTCAAAGGGAGTTTTATTTGCAGACCTAAATTCACCATTTTAAAAACATAACACAAAACATAAAACATAGAGCAAGAATACAAACTCATAAAATTTATTTTGTATCATATGTTCCATGTTTCATGTTCCATGCTCTATGAAATTACTCATAACCGGTGGGGCTGGATTTATTGGATCCAACTTTATCCATCACATTCTCAAGACTTACCCTGACTATGAAATTATTAATTTAGATGCGCTAACTTACGCGGGAAATTTAGAAAACCTAAAGGAATTCGAAAGCGAAGCTAGATATACCTTTATTAAAGGGGATATTTGCAATAAAGAGCTAGTTGCAGAGTTAGTCTCAAAAGTTGACATCGTCGTCCATTTTGCTGCCGAATCGCACGTAGACCGCTCTATTTTGGACTCAGAGGCCTTTGTACGCACAAATGTGATTGGAACCCACACCCTCCTTGAAGCGGCCAGGCAGGCTGGAAATAAGCGTTTTCACCACGTCTCCACGGACGAGGTTTTCGGATCGCTGGGCGCTGATGAGCCGCCTTTTTCGGAAATTACGCCTTATGATCCGCGCTCTCCCTATAGCGCCTCCAAGGCAGGCAGCGACCATCTCGTCCGCGCCTATTTTCACACCCACGGCTTACCGGTTACAATTTCAAATTGTTCTAATAATTATGGACCATATCATTTTCCAGAAAAACTTATTCCACTTATTATTACTAATTTAATTGAAGCTAAAAAAATTCCAATTTATGGCGATGGGATGCAGGTCCGAGATTGGCTTTATGTGCAGGATCATTGTCGCGCAATTGATATAATTATCCATAAGGGAAAAATAGGGGAAACTTATTGCATTGGAGGCAATAGTGAAAAACCAAACCTTGAAATCGCTAAGACTATTTTAGACTTACTTCATAAAGATGAAAGCATGCTTGAGCATGTTGAAGATAGAAAAGGTCATGACAAACGTTATGCAATTAACTTTGCTAAAATCAAAAACGAGCTTGGCTGGGAGCCGCAAGTAACTTTTGAGGAAGGTCTTTTGAAAACGGTCACCTGGTTTTTAGAAAATGAAGCTTGGTGGAAGAGTGTTAAAAGCGGAGAGTATGAAAAATATTACCTAAAACAATACCAGAAATGAAACACGAAATTCTTTTGGGGTTGACGACGACGCCAGGGTCAGATTGGCAAGCAAAAGTTGAAGAAATGAAAAAGCTTGGGATTAAAAGAATTGCCCTTTTTCCAACTTTTTTCAAGTTGGAAAAAAGAAAGGAGCTGTATGCTTTGCTTGCGACTATCGAGGATTTGGAAATTCCGCACGTGCATCTTCGTGACGATATGAAAGCTTGGGAGCTGGAGCTTTTTGAGAAAAAATATAAAACTCAAGTATACAATATTCACATTAGTCATATGGACGTCCCGCTCTATCAAAAATATATGTCAAAGATATATGTTGAAAATCATCATTGCCTTCTTCCGCTTGAGGTAATTAAGCATTGCGCTGGAATATGCTTAGACACTTCGCATCTTGAATCTTCCAGAATTCGCAGAAGGCCTGAATATACTCAAATTATGGGCACCTTGGAAAAATATCCAATTGGCTGTTGCCACATTTCAGCTTTTAACAACAACTTTTTTAACCCCAAAAACTATTATCTTGGGTTTGACAGGCATTATATGAAAAAACTAAAGTGGCTTGATTATACTAAAAAATACAAGCATTTTTTGCCGCACTATATCAGCTTAGAATTAGAGAACTCATTTGAGGAGCAGTTGCAAGCTAAAAAATATTTAGAAAATATTTTAAAAAATAATTAAATTTTATGGCTAAAAAAATCTTGCTGACAATGTTTTTCATGGGGATGTTGTTTCTTTTTCCAAGCCTTTCTTTGGCAAGGGAGAATGTCACCGACTGGTATCTGAAGGATTTTGATTCGCGGATTGTTGTCAATAAGGATTCTTCCTTAGACATTACGGAAACAATCACGGCTGATTGTGGGAATGCTCCGGACAAGCATGGTATTTTTCGCATCCTGCCAACACAGCTTAATCTCAATGGAAAAAAAGTTCAAACACCTATTCAGCTCTTAAGCATCACCGATAAAAAAGGTAAGGCTTATGCTTATCAGACTATTGAGAACTCTGGCGATGGCACGGTAACCTGGAAAATTGGCGATGCTAAAGCGACTGTGACGGGAGTCAATGAGTACGTTATTCACTACAAAGTAAAGAACGCAATTCGTTTTGATATCCCAAGTTTCGATAACGGTCTGGATGAACTTTATTGGAATCTCAGTGGTAATTTTTGGGATTTGCAAATTGACAAATTTCACGCAACTATAAAATTTCCCCAAGAAGTGACTCAACAAAATTCAGCAGTGGAATATTATACCGGAGACGCTGGCTCCAAGGAAAAAACTTTAGCAACTTTTAATTGGAGCGCTCCAAATGTGCTTGAATTTAATTCCACGGGAACCTTATTACAAAAGCAAGGGATTACAGCTTCGGTAGTTTTTCCAAGAAATATTTTTACGCGATATGTGCCAAATTTTTGGGAGTTGTATGGGGAGTATTTTTTCTACTTAATTCCAATTGTATTTTTTCTGATTATTTTTGCTGTTTGGAAAAAATATGGTAAAGACCCCGTGGTTAATAAAACGATTATTGCGGAATACGAAATTCCGGAAAATCTTTCCCCAGCCGAAGCGGGCATGTTAATAAAAAGTGGCGGTTTCGATAATGCTTTTATTACGGCGGAAATGATTTGGCTAGCTAGCAGGGGGTTCATCACCATCAAGGAAATTGAAAACAAAATTTTGTTTTTTTCTAGCAAGGATTACGAGCTGACAAGAAATGACGAGCCTGAAAGCGAAGCAGCCCTTAATGAAGTACAAAAGAAAATTTTAGAAAACATCTTTGCAGGT
This sequence comes from uncultured bacterium, assembly GCA_903866285.1. GTDB lineage: Bacteria > Patescibacteriota > Minisyncoccia > Moranbacterales > GWC2-37-73 > CAIPMZ01. The sequence goes on along the minus strand of CAIPMZ010000037.1, from coordinate 573 downwards.
GGTAATCCGGTTATGCTCTCAAGCTTAAAAGATTCTTTTTACAAAAAACTCCCAGCCATTTCAGAAGCTGGCAAAAAACTTCTAGCCAGTAAGAATTTAATTTTTGCTAACGGGGTTAAAATTGGAATAATTTTTAAAGTATTGGCGGCATTCTTAGCTTTTTCTGCATTTGCAATCCTCGAGAGTTCAATCTTTCTCGGTTTAAGTGTGCTTATCTGTGCGATCATTCTGGTTGTTTTTGGATTTTTGATGCCTAAGCGAACAGTAATGGGAGCAGAACTAAACTGGAAAATTAGCGGTTTTAAACTTTTTATGGAAACAGTCGATAAAGATCGCGCGGCTTTTTATGAAAAAGAAAATATTTTTGAAAAGTGCTTACCATACGCTATCTTGTTTGGGATGACGAAACTTTGGATTAAAAAGATGCAAGAACTTTATGGTGCGCAGTATTTTGCCAATCATGTGCCAATTTGGTATACGGGCAATCTTTCAACCTTGGACTAATTAAAAATATGTAAGGATAAAAATGGCGATTTGGAGTACAATAGAAGACATAATTGTAAATCATCTATT
>CAIPMZ010000036.1 GCA_903866285.1 uncultured bacterium | reverse complement strand
TGGAGGCTTAGCCTCCAAGAAAACTTCCATATATCCATTTATGGAAGTGAAACTCCTTGGAGTTTTTTTATTGGTAACGTTGGCTTCAGTCTGCTTGGCGGAAAATAAAAATTTAGCGCTGCTTGCCGAGACTAGAATTTTTTTAGCCTTGATTTTAGCTTGGCTGATTTTAAATTTTACGCAACTTAAAAAACTTGCTATTTTGTTCCTCGCAAGTCTCTGGCTACCAACCCTCTTGGCTTTGGGCCAATTTTTTTCGCAGGCAACTTTTGCTAATAAATGGTTGGGTCTTGCCCGACACGAGGCTGGTTTAGGCGGGTCAGCTGTGATTGAAACTTTTTTAAATGGCGCTGTTTCTGGTAGATGGCTAAGGGCTTACGGTAGTTTTGATCACCCCAACATTTTGGGTGCGACCTTGGCCGTTGGACTTTTAGTTACGTTAGGTCTACTTCGCCATGCTAGTTTAACTTGGGAATTCCTAGGGACTAAGTCCCCAAATGGGGACTTAGTCCCTAGGAATTCGCTTATTTTTCCAAAGCAAGCTCATTCCTTGCGTTCATTTTTAATTTTTACGCTAGTTATCTTATCGGCGGGACTTTTCGTTAGTTTTAGTCGCAGCGCTTGGCTGGGACTGGCGCTTGGCCTTGTTTTCATGAGCGCAACTTTATTTTTTCAAAAGAAGTTTGCTGATTTAAAAAAGTTGTTTTTGGGCGTCGTTATTATTAGCGTGGTATTTTTAATGCTAACCATTAGCTATGGTAAACTTATTAGCGTTAGAGTTGAGGGCGGTACTCGGCTAGAAAACCTTTCAACCGATCAGCGCGTAGTTTATTGGAAGCAAGCTGAAACTTTGATTTTCCAAAAACCTATCATTGGAGTAGGTCTTGGAAATTATATTCCCGCTACCCAAAAGTTACAACCTGACTTGCCAGTTTGGGAATACCAGCCAGTCCATAATGTTTTATTGCTGATTTGGGCTGAACTGGGAATTTTTGGGTTGCTGACCTTTCTTAACTTGCTTTTAGTTTTGTTTTGGAAATATGGCCGAAAGTATGAATTGGCCGGGGCGCTTCTAATCGCGCTTTTGCCGATGCTACTGCTGGATCACTGGCTCTGGAGTTTTCACTACGGAATTTTATTTTTTGCCCTCGTGATCGTTTTGGCGACTGGCTTTTCTGGGGAAAAGAAGGTAAAGTAGAAATAGAGATAGGTTCGTGTTGTTTCCAGAGATTATTGCAAGAGGCCCACAAATCTACAAATTAGCTGCCTGCCTCGTCGGCAGACGGGCAAATTTACAAATAGAAAGAAGGTTGGTGTAATTTTTTCTGTGTATATATTCGTAGATTCGTATTTAATTCGTAGTTTCGCATCGGTTATATGAAAATTGGTATCGACATCAGATTAATCGGTAAAAAGCGCACTGGCGACGAGGTGGTGTTTTTTAATTTGGTTAAAAATTTGGCCCGGCTTGACACGGTCCATATTTTTGAATTGTTTACGGATATTGTGGATAAAGAAATATTGCAGGAAATCAGCCAGGATCTGGGAATTGTTGAAAGAAATAATTTTAAAATTATTTCTTTGCCAACCAAGAATAAATTTAGTTGGAATTTTTGGACTTTGCCAAAGTATCTTAAAACTAATCCTGTCGATATTTATTTAACGCAGTATATTACGCCGTTCTTTGTCCCGCGTTCGGTTAAAATTGTTACAATCATCCATGATATCTCATTTAACTTTTTTCCGCAGTTTATTAAGTTTTCTGATTTAATCTTTTTAAAAACCCTGATTCCACTGAGCTTAAGGCGCGCGGATAAAGTTATTGGCGTCTCTAAATTTACTAGGGATGAGCTAATTAAATTTTATAAACTGGACGCTGAAAAAGTTGATTATATTTATAACGCGATTGGCGATGATTTTTTAAATATCCCTCCGTCCTTGGAGGAAAGAAAAGCCGTGTGCGAAAAATATCAACTGCCAGAAAAATTTTTCCTCTATCTTGGCACTTTGCAACCTCGCAAAAACATCCCGCACCTAATTGAGGCTTTCAATCGTATTAAGGATAGACTAGATGGAGAAAAGTTGGTTATTTGTGGAAATCTTACGGCGCATAATTGTGACAAAAAAATAAAAGAAACCGTGAAAAGACACGAACTGGAAGAAGACGTTATTTTTCCTGGTTTTATTGCGGAAAAAGATAAGGTGGCAATTTTTGCTCAAGCGAGAGCTTTTGTTTTTCCTTCGCTTTATGAAGGATTCGGGATTCCTCCACTGGAGGCGATGAGCCAGGGCGTGCCAGTCTTGGCTGCCGATATCCCAAGTTTAAGGGAAGTAGCTGGCGAGGGAGCGCTATATGCAAGTCCTCGTGAGGTGGAAAACTTTGCCGAAAGGTTGTATAATCTTAATAAGGATGAAGAGCTTAGAGCCAAGCTAATTCAATCAGGCAAAGCGAGAATTAGCTTTTTTTCTTGGGAAAAGTCAGCTAGGCAACTGCTTGCCATTTTCGAAAAAATGTAGTACAATAGACGAATTAGTTTTAATTTATATAAAAATGTTATTTTATGGAAAAAGAGCGAAATTTAAGAAGTGATGCTAAAGGTGGCTTTAAGCACCTCATCCAAAAAAGATGGGTTAAAATAGCCCTGATTGTCTTGGCGGTTTTTTTAGTTATTGGCGGTATTTTTAGTTGGCGAGCTGGAAGCTTACTGAATAAGATTTCTTCCAATGGTAATATTTTAGGGACTTTAGGCCATATGGTGCCAGGTCTATCTGAACAACTAAAGGGTGAGAAAGAAGGCCGCGTGAACGTGCTGCTTTTGGGCATGCGTGGGGCAGATGATCCTGCAGGTGGAAATTTGGCAGACAGTATTATGGTGGTAAGCGTTTTTCCAAAGGAAAATAAAGCGTCAATGATTTCAGTTCCGCGCGATCTTTACGTCCAAGATATTCAGCAAGATAGTAAGAGTAAATTAAATGCAATTTACGCTCAAGGTGAGGCAAAGGCGAAGGGTCAAGGCCTTAAGGATATGGAGGCAAAGCTCAGTGAAATTTCCGGGGTAGAAATAAAATATGGAATTGTGATTAACCATCAAGGCTTTAAAGATTTAGTTAACGCGTTGGGTGGGGTTGAGATTACGTTGGAGCAACCGTTTGCTGAGTCGGTTCAATTCAATCAGGAAGGGGTTTGTGATGGTGTTATTTTTACGGTGCCAACCGGGAAATGGCAGAATAAAATTTTCAAGCATCACGAAACAAATGCAGCTGGTGTGAGCGTAGAGGTGAAGGTAAAGAAACCAGTTTACCCATTATGTTTAAATAAAAATCCGGAGTGCGGAGGGGACTTTAAATTGCCAGCTGGCACCCAAACAATCAATGGTGATCAAGCGCTTTGCTTTGCGCGCTCACGCGACCAGAGTAACGATTTCGAACGAGCTAAGCGTCAACAAATTATTATCCAACAAATTAAGGCCAAGGCGCTTTCAATTGGAACCTTGACTGATTTTAATAAAATCAATGGGATGGTTAATGCGCTAGGTAATAATGTCACGACTGATTTGCAAGGCTGGGAAATTCAGCGTCTCTATGATATGGAAAGAAACTTAAAGGAACCTCAGATCTTTCAACGAGTTTTAGAAAATTCCGAAGAAGGTCTCTTATATGCCCCAGAGCCTACGAAAGAATCAGGTTATATTTTACTTCCAATCGGGGATAACTACGATAAAATTCGAAATTTGTTTAAAAATATCTTCACTCTTCCAGCGCAGTCCGATATTAAACCCAAAAATTAGTTTTTTTCAAGAAAATTCTGCATGGAATTATCAATTATTGTCACAAATTACCGTAATCCAAGCTTACTAAAAATTTGCTTGGATTCTGTTTCAAAATATGCTGATAAAATAGCGTACGAGTTAATTGTGGTTGACGGCGAAACTCAAGAAGATACGGAAATGATGATGCGTGAAAATTACCAGCAGGTGAAGTTCTTTCCATTTAAAGAAAACGTTGGTTTTCAAGCTTTGATTAAAAAAGGAATTCAGGAAAGCACGGGTAAATATCTCTTGATTTTAAACGGGGATATTATTGTGACTCCAGCTTCAATTGGAAAAATGTTAGCGCGAATTAAAGAGGATGAGAAAATTGGGATGCTGGGACCAAAATTGCTGAGTTTTGATGGAACTCTTCAATACTCTTGTTTTCATTTTTACCATCTAATCACGATAATTTATCGCCGAACTTTTTTAGGTCGCTTTGCTTTTGCTAAAAAGCATCTAGATTGGTTTCTGATGAAGGATTATGACCATGACACTGAAAAAAATGTGGATTGGTTGATGGGTAGCGCACTGATTTTAACCCGCAAGGCCGTTGAAAAAGTTGGCCTGATGGATGCTGGATATTTTATGTATATGGAAGACGTTGACTGGTGTCGTCGTTTTTGGGAAAATGGTTATCGCGTCGTCTATTATCCACTAGCCGTGATGCATCATTATCATGGGAAGGCGAGTGCTGGAGGTGGCGTCATTCGATCTTTGCTACTTAATAAATTAACTTGGGTACATATTTTTAGCGCAATTAGATATTTTAAAAAGTATTGGAATAAGCCAATCCCCAAACATTAATAAACCGAAAATAATAACTTTATGGAAGTAAATCAAATCGAAGAGCCAGTAAGAAAAAAAAATAAAATAAAAAAACTCCTAAGTAAAATCACTAAGCGACAGGTAAATACGGTGGTGGTTATTTTAATGTTACTTTGTTTTTTCTGGTTGGGCTTTGAAAGAGGGAAGCAGGTCAACCAAGTGTCTAGTGTGCCAATCAAGCTGGATGAGGTGGTGTTTAAAAATGAAATTGGCAGGGTAGATAATACGGTAGATTTTGCTCTTTTTTGGAGCGTCTGGGGACTTTTAAAGGACAAGTATGTAGATTCGGCTCAGTTGGATGCACGAAAGCTTTTATATGGCGCTATTCGCGGAATGATGCAGGCTACGGGTGATCCTTATACAACTTTTTTCGATCCGGAAGAAAATAAGAAATTTAACGAAGAAATCTCTGGAAACTTTGAGGGGATTGGGGCGGAGCTAGGGGTAAAAAATGGAATTCTAACCGTGATTGCGCCATTGCAAGGAACTCCAGCTGATCAAGCTGGACTGCGAGCGGGTGATAAGATTATCAAAATTGATGGTAAAGCTGCGGGCGATATGAGTATTGAGGATGCTGTTAGCCAGATTCGAGGGCCGAAAGATACCGCTGTGGTGCTGACGATATTTAGGGAGGGCAGTAAAGATACCCAGGAAATATCTATCACGAGAAATATAATTAACGTGAAAAGTGTAAAGCTTACTTTTAAGGGAGATAATATTGCCGAGATTGAAATTACAAAATTTGGAGATGATACGGAGAGTGGTTTTTCTCAGGCAATTGCCAAAGTTAGCGCTAGCCAGGCAAAAGGGCTTATTATTGACCTACGGAATAATCCGGGCGGTTATTTAGATGCAGCGGTGACGATTGCAAGTAAATTATTACCAAAGGGTAAAATCGTGGTTATCGAGGAAGATGCTAGTAAAAAACAAGATAAGCTGTATACGCGCGGAGGAGACTTGGCCAGTGAGCTTGAAACAGTAGTTCTAATAAACGAAGGAAGCGCGAGCGCCTCAGAAATTCTAGCTGGCGCGCTGAAAGAAAATCGAACCAACGTAACTCTGATTGGAAAGAAATCTTTTGGCAAAGGTTCGGTGCAAGAGTTTATTAAGACTGCCCAAGGAACGGCTGCAAAAATAACGGTAGCGCACTGGCTGACGCCAAATGGTAACCAAATAAACGAACTTGGAATTAAACCTGATCTTGAAGTTGAACTAACCAACGACGACTATCTTAAAAATCGCGATCCTCAAATGGACGCCGCGCTTAAAAATTTACAGGAGAAAATTGGTAAATAAGGTAACTCTTAAAAAAACACCGTCAATGTCGACGGTGTTTTTCTTAATGCAATTTAAGTTGGAATCCTATGCTATGCTGGATTAAATTAATTATTGTATTATTTTACTAATTCAAATCCTTTTTTCTGCCAATTATTAATTCCACCTTTAAGGACAAAAGGTTGAATAAGAATCATATCATAAAGTTGCACGGAGGCTTGAAATTCTTGAAGTTCATTAATTCCAACCACGACAACTTTTGGAAAAGGTTGAATTTCACTGCGCCTTTTTTCTAAATCATCAAACGGTACATTCAGCGCACCCTTGAGATGGCCACTGGCATATTCGGCTGGCGTGCGAACATCTAAAATAAAAGTAGCAACCTCTTGCTTTAAAGCTTCATTTAATTTATCCGCCTCAACGTAGGAAACCTTGGCTTGATCGGTAAAAGATTTTGGATCGCCAAAATTAATGGTAGCGCCAATGTTTTTTTTCCAAGCTTCTATTCCGCCAGCCAGGACGCGAACGTTTGTGAGATGCTCATCACTAAGGGACTTTATGGCTGTTTCAACGCTGGCTTTATCTTCTTCCACTAAGTCTGTAGTAATAATCACCACCGGATTCAGGGCGTTTATTTTCGAACCAACTGGAAAGTCAACAAGGGGAATATTAACTGAATCAAGGATATGCTCAACCGCGTAATTTTCAAACGGCCGGATATCTAAAAGGGTCAGTTTGTTTCCAGCGCTGAGTTCTTTTTGAAGTTGAATAGAACTTATGGTTTGGTATTTTTCTCCAGGGATAAGGCTGGTTTGATTTTCACTTGAGTTAGTTTTGTTTTCTTTTTTGGGGACAAAAAGACTACCTCGCAAAATTGTAATTAGTATTACTAAGATAATAAGTCCAAAACCAACGAAGAGTACTTTAAGGTCTTTTTGTTTTTTCATTTTTTTAAAATTAATTAACAAATCAAAGCTATTTTTAAAATAAGATGCTACCAATAAATTTAGGATGACCATTAATAAAGGAGCGGATGTCCGTAGCTTTCTTGCCTTCTTTTTGTAATTCTTTAAGTAAAATTATGCCTTTGACTGTTTGGACTCCAATGTCGCAACCAATTTCAAAAACTTCTCCGCAAGGTCTGGCTTGTTGGGAGTTCTCTTTTTGAAGTTCAACGGAAATTAGCTTAAGCCGCACAGTCGTGGTTTCATTTTTCCAATAAGTAAAAATACCTGGCCAAGGCGTCAGGGCACGATATCTATTATAAATTGACTGCGCCTCCTTAACCCAGAAGATATGTCCATCCTCGCGCTCAATTAATTGGCAAAGCGAGGTGTGAAAATGATCTTGCTTGGTGGGTTTAATTTTTCTTTCAATCCACAGGGGCAGGGTTTCCAGTAAAAGCACTGCTCCTTGCTCAGCTAGTTTAAGCATTAAAGAGGCAGTGGTATCGGTTCGCGCAATGGCTAATTTTCTTTGGGCTAAAATATCGCCAGTATCTACGCCTTCATCCATTAACATGAGGGTGGTGCCAGTCTCAGTCTCGCCATTCAAGAGGGCATTTTGAATAGGTGAAGGACCACGATATTTCGGAAGGAGGGAAACGTGAACGTTAAGACAGCCGAAACCAGGGATTTCCAAGGCAGTTTTTGGCAAAATTTTTCCATAAGCCGCCACAACAATCAAGTCTGGTTTTAAGTCGCGAAGTTGTTTAATGGCCTCGGGATTTTTAAAAGTGGTTGGTTGAAAAATTGGTAGGCTATGTTTTTCAGCAAGTAGCTTAACTTTGGGGGAAGTAAGTTCTTGTTTGCGACCAGTTTTTTTGTCTACTTTCGTAAAAACTCCAATTACATTGTATTCATTAATAAGGAGGGCTTCCAAAATTTTTTCAGATAAATCGGAAGTTCCCATAAAAACAACGCGGAGTTTAATTCTTTTTTTATCGGTTAGCATGGTTTTAGTTACAGGTCATGCTGAAGTTATTTCAGCATCTGTGTTGTTTATTTTAATTATTTTTTTTGTGATTAGTGGCTTGAGCTTGATTTAATTTTTTAGCTTTGCTTTTTTAATTCGATCAATAAAAAGCACTCCATCTAAGTGGTCAAGTTCATGTTGCAGTGCGCGGGCAAATAGACCATTGGCTTTAATTTTTTTGGGCTTACCAGTTTGGTCGAGATAACGAACCTGGACTTCCTGGGCCCGTGAGATTGAGAGGAAAATTCCCGGGAAGCTTAGGCAACCTTCTTCAGATAAAAACTTTTTTCTGGATTTGGCGGTAATTTTTGGGTTAAGTAGCACATAGAGTTTTTCTTCAATTTCAATCAAGCAAAGTCGCACGCTAACCCCAACTTGGTTAGCCGCCAGTCCTAATCCTTGAGCTTTACGCATCGTTTCGGTCATGTTTAAAATGAGCTCCTGAATTTCTGGCGCCAATGGATCTTTGATTTTAGCGGCTTTTTCGCGTAAAACCGAGGCTGAATTTTCTTTGATTTCTAAAAGCATAAACAACTACAAATATACAAATTAAATACGAATTTACAAATTTACAAAATATCCTTGTCATTCTGAATTTATTTCAGAATCTGCGGTCTTTATATCACAATAATGCCTACAATTGAAATTCTGAAACAATTTCCAGGCAGGATTACAAACAAAAAATCTATTGTTATTTTAACACAATCAATCAAAATGGACTAATCCCGGCTTTTTTGCTAAAATATGGGTGTAATTTAAGTGTATAAAAAAATGGAAAAGATTGCAATGTTTTAAATTTTTTTAGAGGCTAGTCCCTTGGAAAAATTAGCTAATTTTTTTAATAACATTTAATATGCAAAAAGCTTACCAACAATGTCAGTCCTGCGGGATGCCGCTGAAAAAAGATAAAAAAGGTGGTGGTTCGGAAAGTGATGGAACGCTGAGTCTAAAGTATTGTAGTTCTTGCTACCAAGGCGGCGCTTTTATAAAGCCCGAGATGACTTTAGCTGAAATGCAAAGTCTGGTCGATAGGGTTTTAAAAAATGAAATGAAATGGTGGAAAATTTTCCGCTGGCTAGCAGCCAAGCAACTCCCAACTCTTGAGCGCTGGAAAATAAAATAAGCTACCAAAAATAAATAGCAAATACTACCATACTATCGAGCATGATAGTATTTGCCTAAAAATAATAGAATGCTGGGATTGGATTGGATTGGATTGGGTTGGTTGGAATAAAGATTGTTTTTGTTTGTAATTAATGTAGCGTAACTAATTAATAAAAAAACTATGAAAACAGAAGACAATAAGACTTTAATGAGGCTGGCGAGGGAATCGCTGAAGGGTAAGTGGGGCTTGGCGATTGGTGGATTTTTTGTTTATGTTTTAATTGAGATGCTGGTGGCAATTCCGGGGGTTGGCCCAGTTGCTACGATTTTTATTGCAGGCCCAATGATGGGGGGATTAACAATTTTCGCCTTAGCCATAAGTCGAAATCAAGAAGCTAAGCTCGACCAACTTTTCCAAGCTTTTAACAGATTTGGAACTTATTTGGGTGCTTATTGGCTGATGGTCTTGTATATTATATTATGGTCACTACTTTTGATTATCCCCGGTATTATCGCCGCTTATGCTTATTCGCTAATCTTTTTCATCCTTGCTGATGAACCTTCAATCGGAATAAGCGAAGCGCTGAAAAAGAGCAAGGCTATGATGAATGGTTATAAATGGAAATATTTTTGTCTTTCGTTTCGCTTTTTTGGTTGGGTAATCTTAAGTATCCTTACTTGCGGAATCGGTTTTCTCTGGCTCTTTCCTTATATGCAAGTCAGCTTTGCCAAGTTTTACGAGGATTTAAAAGCTGGTCAACAAGCGACCCAGCAGGTAGCTGAATTGGAAAAAATAGTAGCTGAAAATGCCGAAGTTCCTCCGGTCAGTGCTTAAAAAATTAAAAATACTATTAAGCCTAAGCAATATTAAAAATTTCTTAGGCGATACTAATTGGGTCAACGTCAATCGCCCAGCCAGTAGGTAGGGAGGCGAGGAATTTAATAATTTCAACAGGTAGTGGCTTTTGGCCAGCGCCTGTTTTGATTTTAAGAATCATTTGCTGAATAAACTTCGTGCGAACTTTAGAAACTAGGGGCTTACTTGGTTCGGTAAGCGAAAGATGATCAGTCTGAGAAATGAGACTGGCAAGTTTTTCAAAAACTACCTGGGAAACTTTTTCGACTTTTTCTTTAGACTCATCCTTGAGGGTCAGTTTAATTATTTTCCCAAAAGGTGGATAGGAAAGCGCTCGTCTTTCCTTAATTTGAGCTTGAAAGAAGTCGGCGTAATTTTGATTAAGAATGAAATTAAAAATCTTATTTTCCGGATGATAAGTTTGGATTAGAACTTGGCCGGGATAAATTGCGCCAAAGCGACCGGTGCGCCCTGCGACTTGCATAATATTCGCGTAGGCGCGCTCGTCGGTTAAAAAATCTGGCGAAGTAAAGAGACTGTCTGCGTCGATAATAGCAACAAGTCCAACGTTAGGATTATCCCAACCTTTGGTAATCATCTGGGTCCCGACCAGAATGTCAATTTTGCGATTGGAAAAATCTTCAAAGACTTGTTCTTTTTCTTTGGCAATTTTGGCCGAGGTTCCATCAAGGCGTTTAACTTTCGCAGCTGGAAAAAGTTTTTTAACTTCACGTTCGACCAGTTGGGTGCCAATCCCAACATTTTTAAATTCAAGGCCCTTGCAAGCAACGCAAGTCGCAAAAGCGCCAGAAGTATAGTTGCAATGAAGACATTTATATTCCCCCGAGTTTTCATAAATCAGGGCGCGATCACACTTTGGGCAACGCAGCACTGCTTTACAACTTGCGCAAATCGAAAAATTACTCATGCCTTGGTGATTAACGAAAAGAACAGTTTGCAATTTATGACTTAAGGCGTAAGATATTTCGCCTTGAAGTTTAAGGCTCAGGAGCGAAAGGTTGGGTTTTTTCTTACCAGCGTAATCAGTCCATTTTTCCTTACGCATATCAACTAGGCGGTAGGTGGTAGGTGGTAGGTGGTAGGCTTTGTTATCAGGTAAAACTAATTTTGGAAGGGTTAGTAACTTTATTTTGTTATTTTCAGCTTGGTAAAAAGTTTCAATGCGGGGGGTAGAGGTTCCGAAAACTAACGGGCAAGCAAAAATTTCGCTGAGTAGCTCTGCGCCTTTGCGGGCATCATAGCGCGGATTCATATCCCATTGCTTAAAGGCCATATCCTGTTCTTCGTCGATCACAATTAAACCTAAATTTTGAAAGGGGGCAAAAAGCGCTAGGCGCGTGCCAATAATTATTTTCGCTTGGCCAGCTTTTATTTTCTGCCAGCTTTGATAAAGCTGACCCTTGGAGATTTTACTATGAAGCAACACAATTTCTTCCTCAGGAAAATAGGCGCGATAACGGGCTAAAGCCTGGGGCGCCAAAGTCAGTTCCGGAAGCAAAATTAAAAACTGCTTTTCAGGATTTTTTTTCTTTAACTCTAAGATTGAATGTAAATAAACTTCGGTTTTTCCAGAAGAAGAAGGACCGTGTAATAAAAAACATGGAACATGGAACATGGAACATGGAACATGGGATGCATCGGCAATTAAATTAACAGCATTAAGTTGTTCTTTTGTGAGAGTTATGTTTTTCTCTTGCTGTATGTTCCCTGTTTTATGTTCCATAACGCTACGCGCTTGCACTCTTTTCACCATAAAATGGCGCAAGACGGTGCCGAGGGAGGTTAGATAATAGTTGGAAATCTTTTCGGCCAGCGCAAGTTGCTGGGTAGTTAAAAAAGACTCTTCAAGCACCCTAGAAATTTTTTTTAACTGAAAACCACCTGTATGTTCAACTTCTGGACGGGAGTCAAGTACAATGCCTTCGATATTGCGACGGAAAAGCGGAATTGAGACCAGCGCTCCAGTTGGCAAGGGTCGCTCAAAGACATAAGAAAAAAACTGTTGTCGCGACAGCGGAATTCGCGCAACTGGAATCACATCAATGAGAAATTTTTGGTTTAAATCTGACATGCTTTTATTGTATCAGTTTGATGCGTTGCGAGCAAAGAGTAAGTTTAGTCGAGGACCGTCCTCGACTAAAATGGGTTAATTGTGATATTATTTAAGTATGAAAAGAAGAGAAACTATAACTAAGGGAGAATATTATCATGTTTTTAATCGTGGAATTGAAAAGAGAAGCATTTTTTTAAAAAAAGGTGACTATGAAAGGTTTATTAACTCGTTAACTCTCTTTAATACTGATAAGCCCAGCTGGCTAGTTAATGATATCCTTGAAGCTGGTGCAGGTTTTTTCCCGACAGAGGTTGAGCGGTTAGTTGGTTTGGTTGCATATTGCGTGAATCCAAATCACTTCCATTTGTTATTAAAAGAAAATCAAGAAAATGGCGTTGCAACTTTCATGAAAAAAGTTTGCACAGGCTATGCAATGTATTTCAATAAGAAAAATGAGCGATCGGGAATTTTATTTCAAGGAAGATTTAAGTCTGTTCACATTGATTCCAATGATTTACTTTTGTATATTTCTGCCTATGTGAATTGCAATAGTGAGATTCACAATTTTGAAAAAGCTAAAGATTATCAATGGTGTAGTTTCCCCGAATATCTAGATAATCGGAAGGGAGTTTGTCAAAAGGGAATTGTCTTAGATCAATTTGCAAACGCTATTAATTATGGGAATTTTTGTTATGATAAGGTTGTTGGGATGAAGAAGAAAAAAGAATTAGAAAATGAAATTTTTGAAAATTAAAATAATTTCAGTCGAGGACCGTCCTCGACTGAAATTATAATAAATTTATGAAAGTAAAAGTTCTTAATGTTCCCAAGAATATTTTAGACTCTTTTAATATGAAGGAGAAGCCAATACTGCTTCCTGGTGGTCAGGGGGATAATTATAAAGCTGGGAATATTGTCTTAAAGAGGGTTGAAAATGTTTCTGAATATGAATGGATTGCCGTGACATTAAAAGGCATAAAACAAGCTGGCTTTAGAGTTCCTTGCTATTTAAAATCAATCAAAGAACACTGGGTTGAGAATGGATGGATGGCGTATGAATTTATTGAAGGAGAACATAGGAAAAACAATTGGGATGAAAAATTTAAACTTTGTGAAAAATTTCACGGTAGTTTAAAAAACCTGCCCTGTCCAGAATTTATTTCGAAGAGAACTAACCCATGGGCAATTGCTGATCGCGTAACCTGGGGTGAACAAACCATAACGCATTATCCACTGTTACAGGAACAACTGAATAAACTGCAAAAATTATTAAAGCCGATAGACTTGCCCAACCAGATAATACACGGTGATTTTACAGGGAACATTCTGTTTCATGATGTTTTGCCACCTGCAATAATCGATTTTACTCCATATTATCGACCAAAGGATTTTGCCAAGGCAATAATGATGGTGGACGCAATAGTTTGGGAAGGGGCCGACGAATCGATATTTGAACTAATTGAAGACTTGCCCGAAATAAAACAGCTTATCATTCGCGCAGAAATTAGAAGATTAATAGAAATAGAAGAATGTGTGAAATATTTTCAAAAAGGCTCGCTAGAGGAGATTAATGCGCATAAGTCACTAATAGAATTTATTTGTAATGATTTTCAATATTAAGCAAAATGCTAATCCTAGTCGAGGACCGTCCTCGACTAGACCTCGACTAGAATCTTGTGGTCACCAGCAGTACTATGTTTGTTGTAAGGTTATTAAAAGATAAATACTAAAATTAGAAAAAGTATGAATTTAGATCTAAGTAATTTAGAAACGTATTTAGAAGAAAAAATCTTGCCTGATTTAGAAAAAAGTCGTGGTGGCTTCGACAAGATTCATACTCAGGAAGTTGTCGTATGGTTGAAACAAATTATAGTTCACAACCCCGAATTAAAATTAGACGAAGAAGTTTTAATAATTGCTGCGTATGCTCATGACTGGGGTTATTCGGATATTTTTAAGGAGGGGCAGGTTATGAATTTTGAGATAATTGAAAAAGCCAAGAAATCGCACATGGAATTAGGTGCTAAAAAAATCGAGGAGTTGTTGTGTGATGATTTTTTTTCCTTTTTAACTGATGTTCAAAAATCTCGTTGCATTCACCTTGTTGCTGTCCATGATAAAAAATTCGAAATCAAAGACATTGACGAGCTAGTTTTGATGGAAGCAGATATGTTAAGTGCGTTAGATGTAAATTCCAGCAAGCCTGTTTTAGACGCTAAATCAAATAAAAAATTTATGGAGGCTATGCTTGCAACTAGAGTTCCTAAATTTATCACTTCATTTAGTAAGAATGAAGCAAAAAAGCTAATTCAAAAAAGAGAAAATTACTTTTTAAGTATCGGAAATTAATTTAGTCGAGGACGGTCCTCGACTAGGATTGTCCCATAAATAGTTTTTAACAGAAGGTAATCCACTAGTTCTACTAGTGTGACTCGAAAAGGTTTGACCGTTCCTGCAACCACAGAAAAAGACATAATAATGTACAATGAACTTGGCTTGATGAAGAGTCTTCGTTCATAAACAAAATTATGTCTAATCTGTATCAAAGTTTATCTCATTCAAAATGGAATTGCAAATATCATGTGATATTTGTACCCAAGAATAGAAAAAGTGTACTCTATGGTAAAATCAGAGAAGAACTAGTAAAAGAATTCCATGCACTAGCCAAACAAAAGGAATGCAAAATTACCGAAGGAAATCTTGCCATAGATCATGTGCAAATGTGCATAGAAATTCCTCCAAAATATGCAGTAGCTAGCGTAATAGGATTTATGAAGGGCAAGAGTGCAATTGCGATAGCAAGAATGGGAGGCAGAGATAGAAACTACACTGGAGCAAATTTCTGGGCAAGAGGCTACGCAGTTTCTACCATCGGATTCGACGAAGAGATAATTAAAAAATATATCAGAGAGCAGAACGAAGAAGATAGTAAATATTAACAAAACTAATTAATTAACACCTAATTGTGATGAGGACTAGTCGTCTTTGAGACGACCCATCTCATCAAGCCACCGCCTTTGGCGGGGGTGTACTGACTAGGAAAAACCTTGATTTTTCCTGCATTTGTGCTAAGATTCGATTATGCAAAAAAAGAAAATTTATATTGAAATTCAAATTCCTAGCCAAGTAAGGCGTCGTTTAGCTAAAAAGATTGAGCTATGGAGTGAGCTACCAGTTAAATGGGGTAAAGAAGATAACCTACACCTAAGTGTGTCTTTTGTGGGCTATGTCGACGAAAGTGTTACCCCTGAAATTTGCGCTAAAGTTAGCGAGGCGGTAGAAAACTTAGAATCTTTTGACTTAGAGCTAAATAGAATTAGCCTTAGTCCTGACGTTAACGATCCTCGCTTAGTAGTTCTTAGTGGCGAGCCAAGCGCGGAACTCGGAAAATTGCACGCTACTGTCCAAGAGGCGCTTGGGATGAAAACCGAGCAGTATAAGCAATTTAGTCCGAAAATAACGCTAGGAAAAATTAGGAAAGAAAAATGGGAGCAATTTATTGAAAAACCCCTCATTGATGAAAAAGTTCAAATCATCGTCCCAGTTGACTACGTCAGCGTGATGGAAAGTAAGGGCGGGGGAGCGGAGTATATTTCGCTGGAAGACTGTCCGTTAGGATAGAGCATGCAACACATAACACATAACATAAAACATAGGAAACGGAGCAGTAATTTCAAAGCATTTTTGTTCCATGTTCCATGTTCCATGTTCCATGAAATTGCTTAGCGTTCGAATTGATAACCTGACTAAAAAAGAAATTCTTGAAAAGATAGAATTTTTTTTAAGTGAGGATGCTTTTCACCAGTTGGCGACCGTTAATCCGGAGTTTATTTTAACAGCTCAGCGGGATGAAAAATTCAAAAACCTACTAAATGAGTGTAGTTTGAATGTCGCCGATGGGATTGGCCTTAGATATGCTTGTTTGCGTTTTGGTAAAATTTTAAAAGCTAGATTTGCTGGGGTTGATTTACTGGCAGAAATTTTAAAAATTGCCGATGAGAAAAGACTTAGTGTTTTTCTGGCTATTAATAAAAATGGCTTAAGCTCCTACGACGAAATTAAAAATGTCCTTGAAAAGAAATATCCGAGTTTGAAAATTGGAGGAAGTGATATCGAGCTGAATCATCAATCAGCTGTCATCAGTAATCAAAACAGAGAGAATGATGACAGATTGCTGATTGCTGATTATGATATTTTATTTTGTAACTTCGGTGCCCCTGCTCAAGAGAATTTTATTTATAGCCAAAAAGATGCTAAAATAAGATTAGCTATGGGCGCTGGCGGTAGTTTTGATTTTCTGACTGGGAAAATTACTCGCGCGCCAATTTGGATGCGCAAGGTTGGGCTGGAATGGCTCTGGCGTTTTATCCAACAGCCAGCTGGCAGGGCCAAACGAATTTTTAATGCGATAATAATTTTTCCAATAAAAATTTTATTTTCAAAAAATTAACATGACTGAATTACAAAAAAATGTTCGCGTTCGTTTTGCTCCCTCACCAACTGGCTATTTACATATTGGTGGTTTGCGGACGGCCCTTTATAATTATCTATTTGCTCGAAAAAATGCGGGGGTTTTTGCTTTGCGCGTTGAAGACACGGACCAAAAAAGATTCGTCGAGGGCGCGGTTGAAAATTTAATTGAGGCACTTGAGCAAATGGGGCTTACTTGGGATGAAGGAGTCTACCCTGAAAATTTCAAATTTAAAATTTCAAATTTTAAATTAAATAAATCAGTTACCTATCCCGGGATTGTTGAAATAGGGGAGCTTGGGCCGTATGTGCAATCAGAGCGCTTGGAGCTTTATAAAAAATATGCCGAGCAGTTAGTGGCGGATGGCAAAGCCTACTATTGTTTTTGCGAGCCAGTGCGCTTGGAGCAAATGCGCGAAAAACAACAGCAAGAGAAATTGCCACCCATGTATGATCGTTATTGCCTTGCTAATTTAACAGCCGAAGAAATTAACCAAAAATTACAAGCGCAGTGTCCGGCGGTCATCCGGCTAAAGGTTCCCAAGACTGAAACTGTTGAATTTCAAGATTTAGTTCGCGGTCAAGTTTCTTTTAATACTGATAATCTCGATGATCAGGTGTTGTTTAAGTCTGACGGTTTTCCAACGTATCACTTAGCCAACGTGGTAGATGATCATTTAATGAAAATTACCCATGTGATTCGCGGAGAAGAATGGCTTCCTAGCACACCGAAACACATTTTACTTTATCGCGCTTTTGGCTGGGAAACTCCAACTTTTGCCCATATTCCACTCCTGCTAAATGCTGATAAATCAAAGCTTTCAAAGCGACAAGGCGACGTGGCGGTCGAGGATTATTTAAAGAAAGGCTATTTAAAAGAGGCGGTGCTTAATTTTGTCGCCATGCTTGGCTGGAATCCAGGGGAGGGGAGTGTGCAGGAAATTTTCTCCCTGGAGGAGCTTATCGCGCAGTTTGATTTGAAGAAAGTCCATAAAGCTGGCGCGGTTTTTGATCTTAAAAAATTAGATTGGCTCAATAGTCAATATCTTAAGAAAATGTCAGTTGAAGATTTATATCTTGCAGTAAAGCCATTTCTAGAAGAAAAGGAATTTTATCAAACCTGGAGTTCAGCGCATAAAATCTGGAGCGAGGCAGAAAAAGCTGAATATTTAAAAAAAGTTTTAACCATCGAGCAAGATAGATTAGCTAATTTAGCTCAAGTCGGAGCGGAAAACGAATTTTTCTTTAAAGAACTCGCTTATGATAAAAGCTTGCTTTACTGGAAAGAAATGAATGACGAGCAACTAAGGGAATCTTTGCAAAAGTCGCAAGCGGTTTTGAGTCAACTTAATGAACAACAATGGACACAGGAATTAATTGAGCAGCAGCTACTCGCTGCCGCGGGAAACAATCGCGGAGATTTACTTTGGCCCTTGCGCGCCTGCCTAACAGGAGTCCAAAAATCTCCCTCGCCCTTTGATTGCGTCTGGGTACTTGGTAAAGAGGAATCTTTGAAGCGAATCGAGGTTGCGCTTGGCAAATTCTAATTTTACTAGGGGAAGTAGTTTGCCTTAAAAAATATGTTAAAAATAAAAAGACAAAAACCAAAAAAATATATCAGCAAGCTTTTTTTCTTAGGTTGCCTTTTTTTGCTGAGTTTATTTTTTATGAGTAGCTCTAACGGAAACGCTGCTCCCGCTATTACCAGTAGCACTTCTCAGCTTAATGATCTGAATGCTCGGGCTGCGGTATATCGTCAAATTATCGATATTAAGAAAAAGCAAAGTGAAACCTTGGGCAGTAAAATTTCTTCAACCGAGTCAAATATTAAAGAAGTAAAAGGCCAAATTACGGAAACCGAAAATCAAATTGAGGATTTGAATTCCAAAATTCAAAAATTAGAAACTCAAATAAATCAAAAAAAGGAATTGATTGAGGCGCAGAAAAAGATTTTAACGAAGGTGGTTCAAGCATATTATCAAATAAGTCAGACTAGCCCAGCCGCAATTTATTTAGCCGACGATAGCATTGCTTCATTTATGGTCAATAAAGACCGCGTCTCTCAAATGGGAGACAAAATAAGCGAGGTGATTAGCAATCTTAATAGTTTAAAGGCTGAAATTGAGCAGCAAAATGATGAATTAACTAAACGAAAAGTCGAGTTCGTGAGCGCGCACCAAGATTTGCAAAATAAAAATGATAGTTTTCAGTCTATGAAAAAACAGCAGACCGCGCTACTCGTGCAAACTCAAGGTGAAGCTGCTCAATACGCCGAACTACTCAAGCGGGTTGAAGAACAAAAAGCCGAACTGTTAGATATTGATCAATTCTTTGCTGCTAGTGGTTTATCAGCTGATTCATATCCAAAGCCTGAGGCTAAATATTTTGCCCCAGTGAGTTGGTATTTTTCTCAGCGAGATCCGCGCTGGGGTGGGGCTACAATTGGAAAAACTAAAACCTTAATGAAAAGTTATGGTTGCGCCGTAACCTCAGTGGCGATGGTTTTTAAAAGTCATGGCGGCTCTGTTACTCCGGGCACGCTAGCTAAGCAGCCAATATTCTCAGGTGATCTTATTAACTGGCCAGATACCTGGAGCAATCCAATTTTAGCTATTAACGTGGAAGGGAAGTCACATAAAAATATAAACTGGTCAACAGTGGATAGTGAAATAGCCAAGGGTAATTCCGTAATTGTTTACATTGGAAAATCTAATAAATCTGGTGGTCATTACGTAGTTGTTCATCATAAAGATGCCAAAGGAAAATACGTAGTGCATGATCCATATTTTGGCGCCAATATTTTCCTAGACACTTCACGCGCCTTAGTCGGGGCTACGGGTTCAGACAGCGCAACTTATATTGATCAAATGATTGTTTATAATTAACAAACATAAAACACATAAACACAAAACACATAACATGGAACATAAAAAAAGAGCGCTATATAGGTTGTGCGACATTCAAATAGGTGAGGTGTGGGTGAAGTGGGAAAGGAAGTCGGGGCTAATTATCGAGGAATATGAGAGCATGCCTATATTTTAAATGACCTTAGCTTAACTTTCTCATGAAATTTAATCGTATAGTTAAAATGAAAAATCAGCTTTAATTAAATTAGCTGATTTTTTTTATTTTTTTTAAAAATTAAAATTATTTTGTAAATATCTTTTTGCAATTATTGAAAGTTGGTTGGTAATGGCTATTAACCAAAAGCGTTTCGGCTTAAAAATTAAGCCTCAGGGTTAGTTTCGAGTATTAAATGGTATAACTGGTCAAATTACATTTTAGGATTGCTTAAAGGTCATTTTAAAGGTTAAAAAGCAACCAAAAGACCCCTAAAAGTAGCCTAAAATAATGGCTTATCTAAGCCAAAAAACGACCCTCAAAATTGACCTGTAAGGTGCCTCCGGCAGAAAAGTGGTATAGGCGTACCTCTTAATCTGGCTTAGATAAAGCCCTAAAATGTATTTTTGTAGTTTTGTGTATTTTAATATATAATACAAATATGAGTAAACAAAAGATATGGACCTTGGAAAAAATTTCTGAAGGCTTTGAAAAATTTCATAAATTAAATAATCGCTACCCAGTCGCTTACGATGTTGATGATTGCGATTTTTTACCATCATCAAGACAAATACAGAGAGCATTCGGTGGATTAGTTGATTTACGTAAGAAATTAGGCCTAAAAGTTGAAAACTATAGCCAAGGCAAGGAACGCTCAGATCTGGTTTCCACTTTCAATATTAGGGGCAGAAAATATGAAAATGATATCTTTGGAATATTGAAGGAATATTTTGATGAAAAATTTATTCACATAGAGAAACCGACTTGTAAGGAAGATATAAAAAATGAGTACAATAGCAAGGATAGGTATGACTTTTATGTTTACGCTAAGCCAAATAATTTTGCGATTGATGTTTTTGGGACGGATGCTGCTAGGGGTGTTGTAAATATTATGAATATCAAAGAGGCAAAATATCGGAAAATAAATCCCTCTAACGAAAAACTTTACTTTATATATTTTGGAGATAATATTGATAAGGACAAGGTGAAAAATTGGTTAATAAATAGGAAGAACAAATTTCCAGAAAATTGGAGTGTAGTTGATGTTTCTGAGTTTAGAAATGAGCTGGGATTGTATGAAGCGTATACAGCTGTATGAATTATTTTATTGAGTACGTCGTGAAAGATATAATGTGCGACGTACTATGTATTTAAATAATTAGACTAAAAATGGTCAACATTCACCCTGCCCACCCTTAAATTTGAGTAATTAAATAATGAGTTGGTATACTTTAAAGTAATACTCACCCTCCATTACTAAATATATTTTTTCGTGATTAATGAAAAAAAATACCAACACAAAAAATATATTTAGTTTGAAAATGTTTTGGCTTTTACTTTTTCTCCTGATAATTTTTAATAGCAGCGTGAAGTGCATCAGCAGCTAAATTACTACAATGCATTTTAGCTGAGGGTAGTCCCCCAAGCTCATCTGCCACGATTTTATTCGTAATCGCCAGGGCTTGCTCGAGCGTTTTCCCCTTAGCTAAATCAGTAGTCATCGAAGAAGTTGAAATAGCAGCGCCACAACCGAGCGTTTCAAATTTAACATCCTTAATGGTTTCCTCCCCTTGTTTATCTTTTTTAACTTTAATATAGAGACGCATAATGTCTCCACACTTGGGGTTACCAACTGTCCCAATGCCATCAGCATTTTTAATTTTCCCCTGATTATGCGGACGCGTAAAATGCTCCATTACTTGTTTAGTATATTTTTGCATAATAAAATAAATTTATAATTACTTATTAACAAATTAACGCATTAAAGGATTGTGTTTCAACTTTATAACTTTATAAACTTTTAACTTTATAACTTTATTTGAAGTCTGCCAACACATTACCTGAGATTTTACGCAAACGTTTGACAACTTCTTTAGTTTTTTTAATGACGATATCTAATTCGCTTTTGGTTGTGTGCTTCCCTATTGTTAGACGCAGGCTCCCGTGGGCTTGCTCGTGACGCAGACCTAGCGAAAGAAGCACGTGTGACGGATCTAGTGCGCCTGATGAGCAAGCAGAGCCAGTTGAAGCTGCAATGCCATCTAAATCAAGGGAGAGAATAAGCCCCTCACCTTCAACATCGTCAAAGCGGAAGTTAGCGTTATTGGGCGACCTTTTCTCGGCGCTACCGTTTAAATAGGATTTTGGAATTTCTTTTAAGACTTTTTTAATTAAATAATCGCGCAAGGCCGTAATTTCCTGAATTTTATTTTGAGTGGCTGGGGTTTTAATGGCGTTGATAGCTTCGCCTAGACCGACAATACCTGGTACGTTATGCGTTCCAGCGCGCATTTTATATTCTTGATCGCCACCATCTTGAGTTCTTTTGATCGCAGTTCCCTTGCGAATATATAAAAGCCCAACACCTTTGGGTCCATAAATTTTATGCGCTGACATTGAAAGTAAATCAACCCCAAGCTCAGCTACGTCGCAATTGAAATAATTAATGGCCTGAGTGGCGTCAGTGTGAAAAGAAATGCGTGGCAATTTCGCTTCTAATCTTTCGGCATTAACTTTTTTGAGTAATTTTCCGATTTCAGCAATTGGTTGCACGGTGCCGATTTCATTATTAACGTACATGACGGAAATTAAAATTGTATTTGGTTGGATAGCGGCCTTGATATCCTTTACTGAAATTAAACCTTCTTTACTGGGGGCGATAAAGGTAACTTCTGCTAAGCCGTCTTTTTTAGCAAACTTACAAGCGTCCAGGACGCAGTGATGTTCAAAGGCAGTTGTAATAAGATGCGGTTTTTCCTCAGCTTTTCTAGTAACTGAGTTATAAGAACGCAGGCTACCTTTGACGACTAAATTATTGCTTTCGGTTGCTCCGGAAGTAAAAATTATTTCAGAAGGAGCAGCTTTAAAAAATAAAGCGGCTTTGGCCCTAGCTTCATCAACTGCTTCCAACGCTTCCTGCCCAAAACCATGCACACTCATCGCGTTGCCAAAATTTTCCGAGAAATATGGAAGCATGACCTCTAAAACTTTTTTATCCACCGGGGTGGTAGCAGCATAATCGAGATAAATCTTTTTCATAATATATTATTTTGTCATCTTGAGCGTAATTTCTCTGCCCTAAGCAGAGAAATGAAGTCGAAAGATCTGAGCCCAGATTCCTCGATTTCACTCATCCTCCTTATGGTCGGATTCGTTTCACTCGGAATGACAAAGTAGTAAACTTATTTAATTAACTCACTCAACTTTATCCCATACAGCGTCTTTTGAATTTGAACTCCGAGCTTATTCCAAACGATACTAGAGGGACATTTCTTTTCCATGGCGCAAAACTTTCCGACGCAGCGCATGGGTGAAATTTGTCCGTCTAAAATTTCAATCACCTCCCCAGCTGTAATCTTCTTTGGGTCCTTGGCAAGGGTATATCCCCCATTTTTACCCTTAACTGAATCAATCACCTCACCATCGCGAAGATTTCCCAATAGCCGTTCGAGATATTTTTGAGAAATATTTTCCTCAATCGCAATTTCTTTAATAGTTTTTTGCGCTGGATAGCACTGCGCTAAATTAATAATCGCCTTAAGGCCATATTCAGCTTTGGTTGAAAATCGCATCCCGTAGTAGAAATTCTAGTGGGCTTTGCCCAAAAGATTTCATGTTTAAACTAATTATTAATATTATAGTTTTTTTTGGATTTTGTAATCCAGTTTTATATTTAAACTGGAATGCTCACTACGGGATTGTCAATCCCCACTAATTTAGTATACATTCATAATACCACTGCCACAATTTTCGTCAAGAGCGTAAATTATACAAACATCTAAACATATAAACATTCAAACATATAACCACTCAAACATAGGTGCCAATGGTTTTATTGGGATAAATTTGATATACTGAAGATATAATTCAAATATGTCATCGCGATCCGCCCAGGGCGGAGTGGAAAATAAGGATCGGAGCAATGCCCTGGATTGCCACAGATTTTGAGTACAAAATCTTCGCAATGACATAAATATTAATAACTTTACAAACTTTTAACTTTATAACTTTACAAACTATTTTATGCGTATTTCCTATTCAGCTTTTGACACTTATCAAAACTGCAGTTTAAAATATAAGTTTCAAAATATCGACAAAATTAAAGAGCCTAAATCCAAGGAGGCCGTTTTTGGAACCTTGGTTCATGACACGCTGAAGTTTATTCATACGCCAGCGCTGATTGCGCCAAAACTTGAGGAGGCTTTGGCGCATTTTTCAGCTGGTTGGAACAGCGATGTGTTTGAAAATGAACTGGAAGAGCGGAGCGCTTTTTCGCAGGGTGTGGCGATGATTCAGGATTATTACAAAAAGAATGACCCTTCGGCTTCAATCGTGGTTGACTTGGAAAGTCGTTTTGCGATTGAAATTGGGGGCGTTGAAAATAGACATATTATCTCTGGGATCATTGACCGCATTGACAAAACTGAGGATGGCTATGAAATCATTGACTATAAAACGACGAAGAAAATGCCTTCCCAGGAAAAAGTGGACAACGATTTGCAGCTTTCAGTTTATCTAAATGCTTTTTTGGCTCGCTATCCCAAAGAAATTGATCGTCTAGATAAGGTTACAGTTAGCCTTTATTATCTTAAACATGGCGTTAAGCTTTCTTCAACCAGAACTCGCGAGCAACTCGAAAGCGCTAAAAAAATGTTTTTGGACGTAATCTCCTTGATTGAAGAAGGAAAATTTGAACCAAATGTAACGCCACTTTGCGATTGGTGTGGCTATCAAAAATTTTGCCCAATGTGGAAACACAAATTCAAAGAAGAAAGAAAAATTGACAGTGAGGAAGTCAATGCTGCGATTAGTGATTACATCAACCTTAAATCAGCCATAACTTCAACCAAATATCAATTGGCTGAGCTTCAAGAAAAAATTGGCAAATATATGGAGCAAGAAGGCGTCGATCGAGTTTTTTCTGACGAAGGCATCATCGCGCAAACTCTTCGCAAAACCTATAAATATGATTCCGCCTTACTTCGCGATATTTTAGAACCGCTCGATAAATGGGAAGCCGTCCTCAAAGTCGATGGCATCACCCTTCGAAGCGTCATGAGCGTCCTCTCCCCTTCCGCCCGTAAAGATGTGGAGGCTGCTAAGATTTTAGATAAGGAGACGAAGGGTTTTAGCGTGAAGAAGAAATAAAAAAAAGTAACTAGTAATCAGTAATCAGTAACTGGTCAAAAGTGTTAACAAGGAAAAAAACAATCCGTTAATGCTTTAATTCGTTAATTTTTAATAAATGATTTGCTAAAACTTTATATACTTTTCCCACTTTTCAAAAAGTTTTTTGGTAGCAATTAAATCACCAACGTTATATTTGGCAATGTCGAGAAATCTTTTTTCTTGGAAAAGTTGGCCGACTTGATCGCCAGTGATGCCAGCAGCTTTGGGACTTTCAATGCCAAAAGCGCGGGCGAAAAGATGCAGGCTCCCCTTGCGACGGACTGCACCGTAAAAAGTGAGTTGATCAAGTAAATCAATGTGCTTAGCATTTTTTGGTTGGCTGGAAAGATAACGATTCGCCATT